>NZ_JFJV02000102.1:192171-195827 GCF_000611145.1 Cupriavidus sp. SK-3
TTGCGTTGCAGCCGGCCTTAGCGTTTCAGGCGCCCGTCATGCGCACCATCCACGCTGCCATGTCGCGCTCGATCGGGCTGCCTTCCTGCTGGGCGGCGAGAATGCGGGCGCGGTCGGCCGCGGGGCGGTTCTGGCTGAGCTTGAACTTGGCTTCGACTCGCGCCGGCACGATGCGCAGGCCGACAATCGCACCCAGCATCTTCTGCTGGAAATCCTCCGGCAGCTCCCGCCATTGCGCGGCGTAGCCGGGCTCATTCTGCGCGATCAGGCGCTTGAGCAGCGCATCCTTGGCATCGGCGTCGTGAATCGTGGCGATTTCCGCGTACACATGCACGGCGACGTAGTTCCAGGTCGGCACCGACAGCTTCTGCTCGTACAGCGCGGGCGAGACATAGCCGTGCGGGCCCTGGAACACCAGGAGCGCGCGCGGCGTCTGCTCCAGCCAGCGCCAGTGCGGGTTGGCGCGCGCCATATGGCCTTCGATCAGCCAGGCGTCGCCGCTGCGTTCCGCCACCACCGGCAGATGGGTGGCGAACGGCAGCCCGTCGGCGTCATTGCCGATCAGGGTGGCGAAAGGGTAGCGGCGCATGACTTCGTCGATGGCGTCGCTTTCGGTGCTGGCAAAGTGGTTTGGCGTGTACATGGGCTCAATACAGGGTTTGCTTCATCCGGGCTGGCTGCGATGCGTCGTACTCGACGCCGTCGAAGGGATTCCGGCTCACGGCGGCCAGGATGGTGCCGTTGCTCGGCAGGCTGCTGCGCGCCACCTGTGTCTGCGGGTCCCACAACCTGGATCGCACCAGCGCGCGGGCGCACTGGAAGAACACCGACTGGATCGAGATCACCAGCACCGTGGCCGGCGCCTTGCCGTCCACCATGCAGCGCGCGATCAGCGCCGGGTCGACCGAGATATGGGCGGTGCCGGCCACCCGGATGGTCTCGTCCACGCCGGGAATCAGGAACAGCAGGCCCACGCGCGGGTCCGCGATGATGTTGCGCAGGCTGTCGAGGCGGTTGTTGCCGCGCCGGTCCGGCAGCAGCAAGGTGCGCTCGTCGAGCACCTGGACAAAGCCGGGCGCGTCGCCGCGCGGCGAGCACTCGGCATACTCCCCGCCTACCGTGGAGAGCAGGCAGAGCGGGGCGGCCTCGACAAAGGCGCGGTAGTGCGGATGCAGGTAATCGACTTCCTTGGCGAGCGAGGCCTCGCTGGCCTGCGCGTAGCGGGCTTCCAGTTCGGCCAGCGTGGTCAGGGCGTGCGGCGTGATCATGTCGGTGTGCGCGTGCGGGTTGCGCGTCAGGGCTGATGGGCGGGGCGGATCTCACTGTAACGCAGCTGCGCGTGGTTTGTCGCGCTTGCCCGCCCCGCGCCACCATGCACGATCGGGCTGCGTGTTACAGGTTGATGGTGCCGCGGCCCAGTTCGATCACGCGTCCGCCCACGCGGATCGCCTGCCCGGCGGTCACTTCCAGCCGCAGCGTGCACGGCCGGTCGACCGCCTCTCCCTGCGCGATCCGGTATCCGGCCGGCAGCGCGTGGCCGCTGGCGATCAGCCAGCCGCCCAGGTTGGCGCAGGCCGATCCGGTACCCGGGTCCTCGGCCACGCCACCGCCCTGCTTGGTGAAGAAATAGCGCGCCACCACCTGTTCCGGCCGCGTCGGATCGAAGGCAAAGACGTAGGCGGTCTTGCGGCCCAGGCTGCTCTGCGGCCAGGCCGCCAGCCGCGCGCTGTCGGGCTGCGCGCGGCGCACGGCGTCGACATGCTTCACAGGCACCAGCAACTGGTCGGCGCCGGTGTCGACCCACATCGGCGAATCCAGCAGGTCGGACTCGGCAAGGCCGAGCAGGGAGGCCATTTCCGCATCCGGCAGGCCGGCCGGCGCCGTCTTCGGCTGGCCTGCATGCGGCGCCGTGAAGGTCCACACGTCGCCCTGCGCGGTCACGGGAACCACGCCCGCCTTGAATTCGAGCGTGAGCGCGTCGCCGGTAGCGGCCAGGTCGCGCACCACATGCGCCGTGCCCAGCGTGGGATGGCCGGCAAAGCGCATCTCATAACCCGGCGTGAAAATCCGGACCTGGGCGCTGGCTTGCCCGGAGGGCAGGATGAAGGTGGTCTCGGACAAGTTGAACTGCAGCGCCAGGGCCTGCATGGTGGCGTCGTCGAGCCCGCGCGCATCCTCGAATACGCACAGGGGATTGCCGCCGAAAGTGGATTCGGCGAAAACGTTGAGCAGGCGGTAAGCGTAGGCGGTCATGGCTGTTCGGGCTGGAAGTGGAAGTGGAAGGGGCCAGTGTAAATCGCCACCCGGAGTACGCCATGCACAGTCGACGGGATGGCTGGCGGGCCAGTTGCTGACAGTTGGCCTGGGCTCGGGACCAGCAGGGCACGATCCATGCGAGGCCGGCGTCCGTGCGGCCGGTTCCGGCATGACCGGATTTCCGGCGAATCCGGAAGAACCTAGGGGTATTCGCTGCTAAATGCGAATACTGGCTGACGGTATAGTAGCGGCGCCGGTGGCTTGTCTCGGTCCGGCCGTTCCAGCATGAAGGCCACCAGAGGATGCCCATGGCGAGCAAGACGGAATTGTTTGGTGGCTTGGCCACGACGTTGAGCGTATGGATCGCGGCGGCTGCCGGGCTTGCCTGTCTCTCATCGGCGGTCGCGGCCCCTCTCTCCTTCGCATCGTCGCCCGCCGAAATCGCAACGACCGTGCTCGAGGATGAGCCCGGCACCGTGGCGGTGGGCATCTGGCGGGACAAACAGGATCGCTACGCCGTACAACGTCGTCGCGTGGGATCGGCCAGTGAGATCGTGGAGGGCGGCGATCCGGATGCACTGCCGTTGTTCGAGATCGGCTCCATCAGCAAGTTGTTCACGGGCCTGCTGCTCGCGCAGGCCGTCGAGCGGGGCGACCTGTCGCTGGATGACAACCTCGGCAAACTTCTGCAGGGCCAGGCAGCGCTGAAGCCGGAGACCGCCGCCATCACGCTGCGCCAGCTCGTGACGCACAGCGCCTGTCTGCCCCGCGAGCCGCAGGATTTTCCCGGCTACGGGACCGAAAACCCGTTCTCCCAGCATGACCGCCGGAAGCTGCTTGCCGGTCTTTCCGGGCTGACGCTGGAACACGCGCCACCCTGCGGCGCGGCGTACAGCAATCTGGGGATGGGCTTGCTCGGGCAACTGCTTGCCGACCGGTACGGCAAGCCTTGGGATGTGCTTGTGCGCGAGAACATCACCGGACCGCTGGGCATGCGCAGCACGTTCCAGTTCCCGGGGCCGCAGGCCAAGGCGCTCGCGGCCGGCTATAGCCACGAAGAGACCCGGGCGCCATGGGACTTCGATGCATTGTCGGGCGCCGGCGCGCTGCGCTCGACGGCCCCGGACCTGCTCATCTTCGCGCGTGCCATGATGGCCGGCAGCGCCGGACCGCTCGGTCCGGCAGCGGAGCGGGCGCTCACGCCGCTGGCCCGCTACCGTGGCGAGGAGATCGGCTACGCCGTGCTGATCCGCGGGCCGGCCGGCCATCGCACGTATTACCACGACGGACTGACAGGGGGCTACCGCGCCTTGCTGGCCTTCGCGCCGGACACGCAGGAAGCGGCCGCCGTGCTGGTGAGCAACACCCATGCGCCCTCATACAAGGTCCTGCTGGGCATC
>NZ_JFJV02000102.1:195875-202166 GCF_000611145.1 Cupriavidus sp. SK-3
GCCCGCGCTGGCGCCTGGCGTGCTGGCGGAGTACGGCGGGATCTACCAGGTCGACAAGAGCAACTACGTCACCATGGTGCCGCAGGATGGCACCCTGTACCGGCGCACCACGGGCGGGGGGTTCCGCCCGCTATCGCCGGCCGGGCGCGACACCTTTGTCGACACCGAGGTCGGCGTGCAATATGGGTTCCGGCGCGAAGCCGGGGAGATCGTCGGGCTGGACTATTCGCAAGGCGGCGCCGGCTATTCCGCGCTGCGCACGAAAGCGGCCGCGCCGGCGATTGCCGTCGCGCCGCTCGACAAGCAACAGGAATACGTTGGCCGCTATCGTAGCGAGCGGCTGATTCGCACGGACCTGATCTTTGATATCCGGGCTGAAAACGGGCAGCTCGGTGTGCGATCCGGAAACTGGCTGCGCAGGCCGGTGTTCCCGGTGGCAGCGCAGGCCGACCGCTTCGTCTACGAGAACGGACTTGCCCAACTCCAGTTCGAGCGCGATGCGGCGGGGCAGGTCACGGGCGTTGTCCTCTACGAGAGCGGTGTGATTCGCCTGCGCCGGATGCCTTGAGGCCGATGGCGTGCCCCGGGACGCCAACCGCCCAAAAAAAAAGCGCCCACGTTGCCGCGGGCGCTCTCCCAGCACTGCTATCGGGAAGTCAGAAACCTACTGCCTGTCCATCGCGCCGGCTGTCGCTGGCGGCCACATAGCCATGCTCGGCGTCTTCCGACAGGCGCCAGATGAACTGTCCCGAGCCGAAATCCATGTAGGGATCGTCGACCGACTTGAGCTGGTGGCCGCGTGCCTTGAGGCCCGCCACCACGGCCGGATCCATGGTGGATTCGATGTCCAGCGTGAAATCCCGGTTGACCTTCCAGCGCGGCGCGCAGCAGGCGGCCTGCGGCTGCTGGTTGTAGTCCACCATCCGCACCACGGTCTGCAGGTGGCCCTGCGGCTGCATGTCGCCGCCCATCACGCCGAAGCTCATCACCGGCTGGCCGTCCCTGGTGAGGAAGGCGGGGATGATGGTGTGGAAGGGGCGCTTGCCGCCAGCCACCACGTTGGCGGACTTCGGGTCCATCGAGAAGCCCACGCCGCGGTTCTGCAGGCTGATGCCGGTGCCCGGCACGACCACGCCTGAACCGAAGCCCATGTAGTTCGACTGGATGAACGAGATCATCATGCCGTTCTCGTCGGCGGCGGTCAGGTAGATGGTGCCGCCGACCTTGGGCATGCCGAAATTGAAATGCGTGGCGCGTTCCATGTCGATCAGCCTGGCGCGCGACTTCAGGTAGTCGTCGTCGAGCATTGCCTCGGGCGTGACTTCCATGCTGGCCGGGTCGGCCACATAGCGGTAGAGGTCGGCAAAGGCCAGCTTCATCGCCTCGATCTGCAGATGCTGGGACTCGACCGAATCCACCGGCAGCGAGGCCATGTCAAACTGGTTGAGGATGCCGAGCGCCACCAGCGCGGCAATGCCCTGTCCATTCGGCGGAATCTCGTGCAGTTCATAGCCGCGGTAGGACTTGCTGATCGGCTTGACCCATTCCGGCTTGTAGTTGCGCAGGTCGTCGGCCGTCATGGCGCCGCCGCATTCCTTGCTGAAGGCGGCGATCTTCCCGGCGATCTCGCCTTCGTAGTAATCGCGGCCATTGGTGGCGCCAATCTTGCGCAGCGTCTCGGCGGCGGCCTTGAGCGTGAATTTCTCGCCCACCTTGGGGGCGCGGCCATTCGGCATGAAGGCCTCGGCATAGCCGGGCTGGTCCTTCAGTTCGGGCACGGCGGCGGCCCACTTGTGCGCCACCACCGGTGGCACGGCGTAGCCGCGCTCGGCGATCTCGATGGCGGGCTCCATCAGTTCGGCGAAGGGGAGCTTGCCGAAGCGCTCATGCAGCGCGGCCCAGCCGGCGATCACGCCGGGCACGGTGACGGCGTCCCAGCCGCGCACGGGGCGGTTGGCGATGCCATTGGCGTCCGTGCCGTACTTGTTCTTGAAGTACTCGGGGTTCCACGCCGCCGGGGCTACGCCCGAGGCGTTCAGGCCATGCATTTCCTTGCCGTCCCACAGGATGGCGAAGGCGTCGCTGCCCAGGCCGCACGAGACCGGTTCGACAATGGTGATCGCCGCTGCTGCCGCGATGGCCGCGTCCACCGCGTTGCCGCCCTTGAGCAGCATGCGCAGGCCGGCCTGCGCTGCCAGCGGGTGCGAGGTGGACACCACGTTGCGCGCAAACAGCGGAATGCGCACGGAAGGGTAGGGATTGGTCCAGTTGAAGTTCTGCATGCTTGCCTCGGTTCGGTTCGCTCTCCTGGCGGGGATGCCGTGCCTGTCGGCCCGCCAGGATTCGCGCTTGTTCTGGCGCCCGCCTCCCGCATCGGCGGGAGACGGGGCGTACGGCGGAAGTCGCTGTGACTCCGGCGCCGTTATTCCACGGTGATCTTGCGGTCCTTGATCAGCTTACCCCAGCGCGCGCTGTCCTTCTTCACCATGGTGGCGAACTGCGCGGGCGTGCCGCCGACGGGTTCCGCGCCCAGCTTGCCGAGGCGTTCCTTCACGTCCGGCGACTGGATCGCCTTGTTGAATTCCGCATTGAGGCGGTTCACCAGTTCGGCCGGCATTTGCTTGGGGCCGTAGATGCCGAACCAGGTATCGGACTCGAAGCCCGGCAGGCCGGACTCGCTGACGGTGGGGATCTCGGGTGCCAGCGGCGAGCGCTTCAGGCTGGTCACGGCCAGTGCCTTGAGCTTGCCGTCCTTCACATGCGGCAGGCCGGAGACGATGCTGTCGAACAGGATCTGCACCTTGTTGGAGATCAGGTCGGGCACGGCCAGCGCGGTACCGCGATAGGGGATGTGCGTGATGAATACGCCGGCCTGCGCCTTGAAGGCCTCGGCGGTCAGGTGCACCACGGTCCCGTTGCCGCTGGACGCGTAGTTCAGTTCACCCGGATGCTTCTTGGCGTAGTCGATCAGTTCCTTGACGTTCTTTACCGGCAGGGTGTTCGGCACCACCAGCACGTTGGTGGCGATGGCCACCTGGCTGATCGGCGTGAAGTCGGTCTCGGTGTTGTACGGCAGGCGGGGGTTGATGTACGGCCCGATCGAGTGCGTGCTGGTGGTGGCGATCAGCAGCGTGTAGCCGTCGGCCGGGGCCTTGGCGGCCATGTCCGAGCCGATCGCGCCACCCGCGCCGGGACGGTTGTCGACCACGATCTGCTGGCCCATGTTGGTGCCCACTTTCTGCGCGATGGCTCGGGCCAGCAGATCGGTGGCGCCGCTGGCCGGGAACGGCACGATCAGGCGGATCGGCTTGTTCGGATAGGTGTCGGCGAGTGCCGGGACGGCGCTCAGCGCGATGCCGGTGGCGAGGCTCGTGCCAAACAGGCGCAGCCAGTGTTTCATGGTGATCTCCGGATCTGGAAGCAAGGCAGTGCGGGCCGGTGCCGGCCTTCGGGCAACACACCGCGCGGCTGGCGCGGCTGGTGGCGCCGGGTCTGCGTCGATGGCGCTGCGCATCATTATTCCGTGCGGACCATCATAATGAAAGCTAATATTTCTTTCTTATGTCTCAATATTTTCTTAAGTATCGGCGTGGCCGGTCAGCCTCTTTTCGCGAGCCTTTCCCATGAGCACCATCCGTTTCCTGCGCACTTTCGTTGCCGTGGCCGACCACGGTTCCTTTGCCGCCGCCTCCGAGCGGGTGGCGCTGACGCAGGCCGCGGTCAGCTTGCAGATGCGCGCGCTGGAGATGGAGCTGCGCCGCGAGCTGTTCGACCGGGGCGGCAGGGTGGTGGCGCTCAATGCCGGCGGCCGCGAACTGTTGCCGCAGGCGCGGCGCATGCTTGCGCTCTATGACGAGATGCGGCTGCCGCCCGAAGCGCCGGACGCGATGGCCGGCGCGGTGGCGGTGGGGGCGGTGGTCTCGGTGATGGGCGGGCTGTCGCATGTGGTGGCGCGCATGAAGCGCGAACACCCGGCGCTGGACGTGCGCCTGGTCGGCGCCAAGTCGATCGAACTGGCGGCGCAGGTGGAAGCGGGCGAGCTTGACGCGGCAATGCTGGTGGAGGGGACTGGCCGGCTGGCCGGCACCCTGGCGTGGACGCCGCTCTACCAGGAGCCGCTGGTGGCGATTGCAGGGCGTGACAGCCCGGGGGCGAACGCGCGCGAGGCGCTGGCGGCCAACCCCTTCCTGCGATTCGACCGCGGCCAGCGCACCGGCTTGCTGGTGGAGCGGGCGCTGCGCCGCGCGCACCTGCGCGTCAACGAGTTCCTGGAACTGAACTCGATCGAGGCGCTGGTCGAACTGGTGCGCCAGCAGGTGGGCGTGACCGTGGTGCCGCTCTTGCAGCGCGCGCGCTGGCTGGAGGACGAGGCCTTGCGCATCCTGCCGCTGGAAGTGGGCGGCGCCCCGGTGATGCGTACCATCGGCATGCTGGAGCGGCGCGACCATGCGCGCCGGCATGTCGCGGCGGCGGTGCGGGAGGCCTGCGCGGGATTATTCGATGCCCCCGGCGGCGATGGCGTGGCGGCGCAGCCGTGAGGCGAAGCGGCGCATCGGGCCTTGACTCTGCCCATAGGGGCAAGCCTTACCCTGCGAAACGCTCGTGGCAAGGTTGGCGATGCCAGGAGGGCTGGGGCAAGCATGCGGGATGCGGCTAGCGTTTCATACGGAATCAAGAAGGAGCGATGATGTTCATTGGAGAGATTTCCAGGCGCACGGGGGCTTCGCCGAAGGCGATTCGCCATTACGAATCGCTTGGCTTGCTCGGGCAGGTCACGCGCGCCGGCTCGTATCGCGTCTACACGGACGACGAAGTCAGGCAGGTGGGGCTGATCCGGCAGGCGCAAGCCCTCGGCTTCCGCCTGTCCGAGCTGCTCCCGGCGCTGGACGGGCGCACGCGGGAGCCAGACTGGCAAGGCCTCGCACGGCAGATCGACCACAAGCGCGCGAGCTTGCGCGTGGAAATCCAGCGGCTGCGCGGGCTGGACGCGCAGCTTGGCGAGATCGGCGCGGAGATCCGCGCGTGCCTTGACCTCAGCGGCTGGGGCGATGCCGGCGGGGAGGGCTCCGATCCGCCGCCGGGCGCGATGGACTGCCCGCGCGCTTGACTCTGCCATCAGGGGCAGGCTTTACCCTCGCGGCGTCAACCTTTCAGGAGAGCGTCGCTATGCGGCAGCGAATACTTGTGATTCTGGGTCACCCTTCAAACGATGGTTTCTGCGCCGCCATCGCCAGCACCTACATGGCCTCCGCCGAGGCGGCGGGACATGAAGTCCGCCTGCTCCGCCTTGGCGCGCTGCGCTTCGACCCCATCCTGCATGCGGGTTACAGGGAGATCCAGGACCTGGAGCCCGATCTGGTGCAGGCGCAGGAAGCCATTGCCTGGGCCCGCCACCTGGCTTTTGTCTTCCCGATCTGGTGGGGTGGGGTGCCGGCCCTGCTGAAGGGATTCCTGGACAGGGTCTTGCTGCCCGGGTTTGCCTTCAAGTACCGCGCCGGCAAGCTGTTTCCCGATCAGCTCCTGAAGGGCCGCACTGCCCATCTTCTCGTGACGATGGATACGCCGCCCTGGTATTTCAGATGGGTCTACCGCATGCCGGGTATCCAGCAGATGAAGAAGAGCACGCTGGCGTTCTGCGGGATCAGGCCAGTCAGGACCGTGGCCTTCGGCCCCGTGCTGGGGTCGGCGGCGGGGCAGAGGCAGGCGTGGCTGGGGCGGGCCAGTTCGCTTGCCGCGGGCGTCCGGGCGTAAGTAAGTGAGGCAGGCATAAAAAAAGGTGCCTGGCGGCACCTTGAGGGTCTTGCTGGCAGGGTCGCTCGCGGCCGGCACGTTGGCTGGCCGCGGGACCTGCTGGATTATTCTTCCTGGAACGCTTCTTCGCGCTTGTTCTTGATCGACGGCAGCGCCACGATCAGCACCAGCACGGCGGCCGCGATCAGCAGGCCGAGCGACAGCGGACGGGTCACGAACACCGTGAACTCGCCACGCGACAGCAGCAGGGAGCGGCGGAAGTTCTCTTCCATCATCGGTCCCAGCACGAAGCCCAGCAGCAGCGGAGCCGGCTCGCACTTGAGCTTGATGAACAGGTAGCCGATCACGCCGAAGGCCGCGGTCTGGAACACGTCGAAGGTGGTGTTCTGGACCGAATACACGCCGATGCAGCAGAAGGTCAGGATGGCCGGGTACAGGTAGCGGTAAGGCACCTTGAGCAGCTTGACCCAGATCCCGATCAGCGGCAGGTTCAGGATGATCAGCATGAAGTTGCCGATCCACATCGAGGCGATCAGGCCC
>NZ_JFJV02000103.1:0-11266 GCF_000611145.1 Cupriavidus sp. SK-3
CCCGCCCGTACACCACTTTCAACTCTAGCTCTAACCAGAATCCACCTCGCATTGCCGCCATCGAATGATGCAAGGGGTGGAGTCGCATGAAGGAGTTGCAAGATGAATCAGTTTTCCCCCGAGCAAATTGTGAACGTGCAGAAGGCGAGCCTTGAAACCTTGATGGGTCTGACCAACAAAGCCTTCGAAGGCTTTGTGAGCTTGCTTGAACTGAATCTCCAAACCATGAGGTCGACGCTGGCAGAGACAAGCGAAGGCATGCAGAGGGCCTTGTCAGTCAAGGACCCACAGGAACTGGTGGCGTTGCAAATCGAGCTACTGCAATCGGTGGCAGCAAGAGCTATGTCATATCGTCATGATTTTATCGGTATCGCGGCTTCTACGCGGGCCGAGTTCGACAAGGTTGCCGAGGCTCACTACGAGGCCGGCAAGCGTGGCGTCCAGAACCTCGTGGAAAGCGTTGGGAGTGCCGGGCCTGCAGGCTCCGGTGCGGGTGCGGTGTTGGCTGCCGTGCAAACCGCAATCAATGCAACCAATACCTTATACGAGTCCATGCAGTCAACGGCGCAACAAGCGGCGCAAGTAGCCGAGAACAGTTTCAATGCCGCTGCGGATGCGAGCGCTAAGGCCGTGCAGCATCGGGCTGCGCAGACATCCCGGGCAGCTAAGCAGTAACTCACGATGGACTCCGCAGCTCCCAAAATCACGGTGCTGCGGAGAAATCAAGTCTTGTGACATGCCGTCGGCACGCCCGGCCGAGCTGAGGGCGACGCGCAAACGTATTGAGGAGCGGAATCATGACGAAGAGAATTGCGGTAGTAACGGGAGGTATGGGTGGATTGGGCGAGGCCATCAGTACCAAACTACACGATGCAGGCTATACGGTGGTCGTGACGCATTCGCCTAGCAATGCTGGCGTCGCAAGTTGGTTGGAACGGATGGTCAAGGAAGGGCATCAGTTTTCAGCTTATCCCGTCGACGTTGCCGACTATGAGTCGTGCAAGCAGTGTGTTGAGCAGATTCGAGCGGAAATAGGTCCGGTCGACATTCTGATTAACAACGCGGGGATTACGCGGGATGCGAGCTTCAAGAAGTTGGAGAAGGTCGATTGGGATGCGGTTATGCGGACCAATCTCGATTCGGTCTTCAATATGACGAAGCCGGTATGCGATGACATGGTCAAGCGCGGCTGGGGACGCATCATCAATGTGTCATCCGTCATCGGCTCCAAAGGCGGCTTCGGCCAAACCAACTATGCGGCCGCCAAGGCAGGCATGCATGGATTCACGAAGTCGTTGGCGCTCGAGGTCGCGAAGAGTGGTGTGACCGTCAACACCGTTTCGCCGGGATTCATCGCCACGAAGATGGTGATGGCTATACCCAGGGGATTCTGGACACCAAGGTTATTCCACAAATCCCAGTTGGCCGTCTGGGTGAGCCCGAAGAAGTCGCTGCGTTGGTCGCGTACTTGTGTTCCCGTGAAGCCGCTTTCTTGACCGGGGCGAACATCGCCATCAATGGTGGGCAGCATCTTCAGTAAGCTGGTTTGCCCGGGCACCATTGACCCGGGCACCATTGACCCGGGCATCATTGCAACGTCGCGCAGACCACAACTAAGGCTGTTATCGCTCTCGTTCTCGCGATTGCTCCGCAGGGTGGCTGGGGAAGATTTGCAGCAAAGTCAGGCCAGCAAAAGCGCGCTGGACGGAGTCATCGGCCATTCCCAATGTCGAGTCGGAAGCAGGGGAAGGGGCGTGCCGGAAACAACAAGGCCCTTCACAGTGTCGAAGGGCTTCTCTACATGCACTACCTTTGCGCCACTGTGCCTATCTGGTGCGAGGCATTGTAGCTTGGAGAGCTCGTTCCGAGCGTCCCCAACAGGGCATTATCACACCGTCCGATATCGTTCGTGATACCCCAGCCGTAAGCCCACATCCTGTCGCAGCCCTCCGCCTTAAACCGGCAGAGAGCGAATGCGGCGTAGCCAGTTTAGTACGGACCGAGTTGCAACCAAATGGGGAAGCGGCCATCAGTTTCGTGGGCTGGGATATCCCCAAGGCGCCTGCAGGACTCACCAGGCAAGGCAATATGGAGTTCCTTCCGCCATAGCACCACGCCGGCGAACCGCAGGACACGGATTCGCACCTCTCGGGGCACGGGGTACTCGGAAATATGCGAGGGAAGCCTTTCCATGCCAACACGCCGCCGGACCTCATAGGTGAGCATCCCTTTCTCCTCGCTTCGAACCAACTCTGTGCGTGCGACGTGAATCTGCAGGTATAGGGCGCGAAGGGAAAACGCAAGTACCAGCAACACCATGACTATCAGCACGAAGATTCTCCCAAGTGAGAGCGGATTTCCTTATCTGGGTCACGCAATTTAGGTGCCATTTCGCCACCGTTTCACGAGCGCGGTCGTGGTCGGGGCAACTGTCCCTAATGCTCAGGTCAAGGTAAGCTTGTTCTAAAGCACTCATTGTGATGAATGAGTCCGGTTCGGGGTATTGGGTTTTGTACGGGTTTTGGTGGCTGGGGAAGGTTGTCCCACCATTATTTGCATTGCCGCGATTGGTGTATCGGTTGCGGTTGGCCGCTGACCCGTGTGGATGCCCTGATGCGGGAAAGTGTTGCCGGAAATAAAAAAGCCCGTCGTCACTGCGAAGGGCCTTTCTTCCATCTCGACTGCGTAGGTGCAACGGCGACTACAGCTTGCGAATCTGCGATGCTTGCAAGCCTTTGGGACCTTGCCTTGACTCGAATTCCACCTTGGCACCTTCATCCAGAGACCGGTATCCCGTACCCTGGATTTCCGTGTGGTGTGCAAACAAATCCGCACCACCGCCGTCCGGCGTAATGAATCAAAAGCCTTTTTCGTTGTTGAACCACTTCACAATGCCAGTCGCCATTTCATCCTCGAAGCAACGCATGCATACCGCATGCAGAGAAAATTCCAATCCAGACTTGCTACTCCAACCTCAGCATCTTGCCGCCGATTGCAGCACAGTCATCGGGTCAGCTAGCATATCCGAGGAATACCTTGTAGCCAAGGTGGTCTAGGGTTTACCAGTGGAAACGCCATGGGGTCGTTCAGGCTGGAAATCGAGCCACTGCTCGCTACCGCACATGGCGTTGTTGCATAAATCGAGGTTGGGGGCGAGATAACCCCTTTCCCCGGAGCATCAGGCAACGCGGACGGACTGGGGGCGAGCCAGCACCGCCATGCGGTTGACAATGCCAACGCGAATAGCAATTTCGGTATCCTGCGCACCGATGCCGCGAGCCCAGAATCTCTCGCCCGTCAGGGTCTTATATCGATACATGAGGTTCTCCACCAACGACCGTCGATGGTAGCCACTTTGCTTTTTCCATTCCTGCCTGCTGCTCCGGGCAATGGCGTCGATCACACCATTGCGCCAGCCCGCCCCCGGCGTGCCGGCCGGCCAATGCGTTGCGCCTTCACGAGGCGGAATCGAAGGTTCGGCACCACGCGCGGCGATCGCCGCATGGCCCGCTTTCGTGTCGTAAGCGCCGTCGCCACCGAGGACTTCAATGTCCTCGTCGGCTGGAATCTGATCCAGCAAATCGGGCAACACGCTGGCATCATCCACATCCCGATGCGTCATCAAGGCTGCGCGCACCTGCCCCGTTTTGACGTCCAATCCCAGATGCACCTTGCGCCAACTGCGCCGCTTCGAATAGCCGTGCTTGCGCACCTTCCATTCGCCTTCACCGAACAGTTTCACACCCGTGCTGTCGACCACCAGGTGCAGCGGCTCACCGCTGCTAACCACCGGCAGCACGACCGCCAAGTCTTGTGCGCGGCGGCTCAGTGTCGTGTAATTGGGCACCGGCAACGTCGGGAATGCCAGGCGACACAAGCTCTGGGCGAAACCCTGAAGCGCACGCAGTGGCAACCGATAGACCTGCTTGACCGTCAGCAGCATCTGGATCGTGGCATCCGAGTAGGCACACGGCCTGCCGCGCTTAGGTTGACCTGCATCAGCCGCCGTTGCAAGCGCGCTGTCTTCGATCCACATCGTCACATCACCCCTCGCGATCAAGCCAGCGTTGTAGGCCTTCCAGTTCTTGACGCGATAGACCCCTTTGGGTTCGCTCGGCTTACCTTCGTCTTTGCGCATCTTCTCGGCAAAAGTCGAGAATCTACCCAGTTTCGCCGAAAGTTAACAGGGGGGCAGCAAGCTGAGCCTGCGCCGCTCGCCGTGGCAGAGCCGTCATTTATGCAACAACGCCCCGCACATGCTAATTCGAGAAAGGAGAAAGCGAACTAATTCAATTCCAGTTGGTCCGCGTCAGCACGTCAGCACGTCAGCACGTCAGCACCTCTGTCGAGAATCGCGGCCTGCTGCAGCAAGTCAGTAGGATTATGGAGCGTGGCACAAGTGCCGGCTAGCGTCATCTTTGCCTGAGCAGTTGCCCGCAGCCTTGCCGCTTCGTGGCGCAGGGCCTCGATGCTGGCCGAGACAGTCCGGCAAGTCCTTCTCCCACTGCGAGCGCCAGGTAGCGACGCGTCGTTGGTGGTCATGGGAGAAACGAGAGCTTGATGCATATTGACCTTCAAATTTGCTATGCCTGGTTTCGCTTGGCGGTGTCTTGCGAACGGGCGTTCTTTTTTGTTGTGGCAGACATGCCAGAGTGTTGCAAGCCAGCAGCGGTGATGAACTCGCAGATGACGCCGCAGTGACCGCTCGCGCATTTAACTGAACCCAGATGACAACTTGGTGTCAAGTAAGTGCCGAATAAGACTAATATCACCGAGGTGCGGATTAACCTTAGCGCTGCATTGTGGGGACTTGCAGGCCGCCTACCATGCCATCGGCGGTGAAGACCGCAATGGCCAAGAGATAAGCCGGAAAAGTCTGTTTAATTCTCAGATTAAGAATTTTTAATTCCTAATATACTGGCGATGTAGTCCTGCTACCACCCGCATCACCAGCTTCCGGCGACGCGGGTCTTTTTTTGGACCAACGCGCACCCTATGTAGCTCTAACGAAGGTAACGATGAGGGCCGTGAGTGTAAGGGGAAGGCCATTCGAGTGAAAATCCGGGAAATCCCTCCTACTGCCCTGGCCCACGTTTCGTTGAAACCTCGTGGTCTCGCGCACGGCGCATAGAACGATGCTCTCCCTGATTCCAAATCGCGCAGGGTGGCATTGGCTGCACAGGGCAGTGTTTCCGATAGATTTTCAGCGGTGGAGAGGGTGATATCGTGTCATCGAAGGAGTTTGATTTTCTGGCCACATTCGCCTTTGGAGCAATACGATGGACCCCTGCGCAGTAGCGGTGCACTGTGATGAGGCGAGCTCTACCTTGGACCTTTCAGACGGCCGGAGCCTTCGCGTTCCGCTGGCGTGGCTTCCCCAACTTGCGAAAGTCACTCCGGAACAACGTCAAGCTGTTCGCATTTCGGCGACTGGGCTGCATTGGGACGCCATCGACGAGGACATCAGCGTCGTGGGGCTGCTCAAGACTCTCGCAAGGTTACCGTGGCAACGTCGGTAGCCCGCCTCGGCCACATACCGGCAAGCAAGCACCGAACAAAAAGGAAGCCCTTGGCCGGGAAGACCAAGGGCCAAACGTCCACGAAGAAGTCGGGCAACCCTCGCAAGTTACCCGTGCTCAGTATCTACCGGCTCGCACCGGCCGGCAACCTCGGGAGCAAAAGGGCAGTAACACCGCCCCATCTGCGGTCGGGACACAGATAGCCTGTCGCACTGGTATTTCTTCTAGCAACAAGCGCCTACAGGGCCACTAAGCGAGACTAGGGCATTCACGTGTTCGTCTCGTCTTGCTGCCCACTTGAGCTCGCAATGCATGCATAGCGCTGAGCTTTGTGCAGCGTTGCGGAACTCCCGTGAAGCTTGGACCTCAGCGCGGAGCGCTTCCTCGGCGAGGTATTCCGTTGTCACTTCTGCTTCTTCTTGTCCGGAGAAGAAGGTGGAGTCTCTGGCGCCACAAGGAAGGACGCTCCTTTCAGAAGGCTAGGTCCTGTTTTCTGCGGTTTTTCTGGCGTGAGCGCAGGGGGTGCTTGTGTGTCATTAGTTGGTAATGTTGGTGCACCTTGACTGTCTTCATAGCCGTGGGCGACAGATTCCAGGTAGCCAGTAGGAAAGTGTTGCTCAGGTGTAACCGCAGATTCGGCAAGAGTGACGCCGGTGATACACAACGTCGTGATGCTAAAGGCAAATCGCGTCACTGACCGTGAGGAAAAAAGGCGTTTAACGTTCATGAGTGGCTCCTTTTCAAGCACCGGATGCTAGGTCGCTGAAGGGGGCGCCGTGATTAGAACACGGAGCATTTGCCGGCGGCAAATGCATCATGAAGTAGAGTCCACAGCCGGGATGTGCGAGTTACTGTACTTGCGGCGTGCGCATATTGGCGCTACGCTCGGCCGAACTACACCAGCGCCCCTGGATGCGTCCTGCAATGACGCGAGCAACATACGGGCCACGAACAGCAATTCATTGATTATTAAATGATTTTGCAGATTTAAAAAATAGCACATACGTTCAGTTAACAAAAAACGTATCAATTTTGAATACATCGGGAAGCGCAATATTCGCAATACCGATGGACTTTTAATAACGATTATTGCCCGGTCTTAAATTGCGGCTCGGCGTTAGCGAGCTGCACAGAAACGCCACGATATCCAGTTTGTGAGAAACGCGTCACTCATCACATCTCACTGCGCCGGGCGAGACGCGTTCATAGGCTATTTAAAGCAGGGCAGGGAGCGGCGTCATCGCGGCGACTGCGGTAATCTCGGCGGCTTCTCTGGGTACTTTTGTTGACGCGTTGTCGCCGCCGCCGCACGCGGCCAGTCCCAGACTGAGCACGACAGACAGGCACCACGCCCACGTTCTTTGAATTGACGACATTCTTGCTTTAAGCATTTCCATCTCCTTCTGACGTTTATCTACTGACATCGGAAATTCCCAGAAAGTGAAGCAAATAATCTGGAATGGCCTTCGCAGAACCGCCAAGTTCTTTGGTAAAAGCGACTTTAGGCGGCTCTGCACGGACAATTTATTCACCACTACGACTCATTCGAGGAGAACTCGATGAGCCGTAATACGCCGGGTAGATTAGGTCAGGGCGTACCGCCGCCGGCGATGACGCGGCTGCCGAACACGTCGTTGTTGTCGTCGAAGATACTTGTCCTATTACGACGGTCAGTCCAAACGGCGTAGTTAGTGGTGTCGTTCACTGCGATGCCGGTGCATGTGCATCGTCACGAAGCGATTACCCCGGCTTCCAAAGTGGAGAAGAAATGCTGGCCAGCCTGGCTCAGAAAAAATGTAGACATGTTCCGATAGCCGAAAAACAAAAGGCTATAAATCTGAATTAGGAACGCCAGAAATTGAATGGCAAACTTTTTATTGTTGTGGCGTATCTATAGACGTTCCTTAACGGAAGGAATTCATAATCCGAGTGGCTGATACTGCCATCAGACCCTGATTCAAGAGTCCGTTTGCAATGCATCATCACTGCACGCTGGTCAGCATAATAAAGAAAAGGAAAACGTGCAAAAAAATTCTCCCGTTACCGAGTCTGTCGAAGGGTGTTGTTGCATAAATCCGGCTGCCGCGCGTGCTGACGTCTACGCGCAACAGCTAGGGTGGTACCTCTGTTAACTCTTCGCGGACTTGCGTAGATTCTCCATTTTTTTCCCGAGAAGATGCGCAAGGATGTACACAAGCGAAGCGAGCCCAAAGGCGTCTATCGCGTCAGGAACTGGGCGCAGTACAACGCTGGCTTGATTGCCAGGGGCGACGTGACGATGTGGATTGACCAGAGCGTACTGAACACGGCGCCCCAGGGCGGCGCGCCCAGGCGGGGGCGGCCGCACGTCTACCCGGACGCAGCGATTCAGCTGCTGCTCGGGCTCAAGCAAGTCTTCCATCTGCCTCTGCGGGCCCTTCAGGGCTTCGCGCGTAGCCTGCGCGAGCTCGCTTTTCCCGACCTGCCGGTACCCAACTACACGACGTTGAGCCGCCGCGCGCAGGAGCTTGAGGTGAAGTTGCCCGCCTCGCACAGCGGCGAACCGATGCACCTGCTGGTGGACAGCACCGGCGTGAAGCTGTACGGCGAAGGCGAATGGAAAGTGCGCAAACACGGCTATTCGAAGCGGCGCACCTGGCGCAAGGTGCATCTGGCTCTGGACGCGAAGACCGGCCAGGTATGCGCGGCACTGATGACTCACCAGGATGTTCCCGATGCCGACGTGTTGCCCGACCTGCTCGATCAGATCCCCGCAGACGTGCCCATCGGAACCGTCGGCGGTGACGGCCCGTATGACACGAGGCAGTGCCACGCTCAAATCGAGGCCCGCGGCGCGCAACCGTCGATCCCTCCGCGCGAAGGGGCTGCGCCTTGGTCTGAGAGAACGCCTGGCGCGCAGTGGCGCAACGAAGCCATTGACGCCATTGCGCGAAACGGGCGAGGGGAATGGAAGAAGGCCTGCGGCTACCACCGCCGCTCGCTGGTCGAGAACCTGATGTATCGGCTCAAGACGCTCACGGGCAATCGCCTGTGGGCGCGCTGCATCGGCTCGCAAGCAACCGAGGTGGCGATCCGCGTGGGCGTGCTCAACCGCATGGCGGCTCTTGCACGCCCGCAGTCCGTCCGCATTGCCTGATTTTCGGATCACGGGGGCCATTTTGTCTTCAGATTCGATTAATGCAACAACGCCCTGTCGAAGGGATGGCGCCAGCGGTAAGGACTAGGTGCAGAGAGCGTTGCGCCGATGACAAATAGGTTTCATTTCCGCGACAGTGGTCGTTAGATTTGTTTGCCTCATTTGAGGTAGATTGCCGGCGCGTCGTCAACGGTGCTCGACAGCGCAGAAAGTTACCTGCAATCATGAGGCTCGAGCGTAGAAGCGAATATTCACTGCCGGGGAACATCCGTACTGAGGTGGCAACTCGCTGGAATTAAAAATGGTTTGCATCAGAAGTTATAAATTCGTACGCCGCAGCCTCATTTGGCAACGCAGAGGCCGAAAGATGACAGTCGGGCGGGACGGGCGGCACCAAATCTGGCGACCTCGGCGACGACGAGCCAACGGGCACAGCCAGGGAATTTAGTGGGAATCTGGTGCGTCGACAGCGAGATGCATCGAGGTCGAAAAGCTACTGCTTTGGGCGTAATCGAAGGTGCAGCGATAGCTGGGAATGTGTGCCGGGTAGAGACCGCTTACATGTCTCAGAACGCCGTCATTATAGACAGCGGACGCTGATGCCTTGTGGAAAGCAAGTGCGACGCAGCCCTATCGTCCGCCATTCTCGTGCCAGCCCGTTCTATGCGGATGCATGAGCGTACTAATGCATCGGACGCCTCGTGGGCACCGAGCGATTGGCCGCACGCCTACTTGTTCTCAGGCACCAGATATCGCTTAGCCCCCTCCAAAGTTGGAGCGGTTGTCCCCCCACCCGTTGTGCTGGGAGCGCTGCTCTTTTCTCGTTCGGCTCCCGCCGCAGTCTCAGCTTTCCTTTTTGTCGGAATCGCTCGTTGGCATAGAGGTCCGCGCGGAGCTTGGCTGCTCGCTTGAGCGATGTTGTGGTTTGTTCCTGGTATGCTGGCCTAGGCAGGCGGGGTAATACACGGCCATCAAGGCAACGAGCGCAAAATTCAACAATATCTTGTTCATAATTTACTCCTCATTGGTTCCCCGGGGCTTACGCAGAGGCTCATGTCTGCGCTGAGTGCGTTGATAAGCGTTGCCTTAGTAGGTCATGCTGAGCATGCGCGCAGCTATAACCGTAGTCTATGGCGAAATTTGCAATATTATCAATGATTTTCCTTGGGTAAATGCGTTTATGTGGAGAGGATTGGGGCGGCCGTGCTATATGGAGGCCATCGGCGGATTCGTATGCCTGGCTTCCTGCGCTCGGCTGAGCTCAAGCCACATAACCAAAAGTGGGGTGTGAAGTGCTCAAGATTGGTGGAGCACTTTGCTTGTCCCAGGACAGCGAATAGCTCTGGGCTATGGGTGTGCATATTTAATTTAGTTTGTGTTATATCAGATTTAAATAAATTGACATTCTCGGCCGGGACTGGCAAGTAATGGCGCATGCCGAAAATATGCCTGAAGTAACGCTGCTCATCCATTTAGATGATGGTGCGACTCCCTTCCTTGTGGCAAGCTGAACCGCTCGAGAGTACTGCATGTAGATGTTTCGTTCCGATGCACACTCGTGGACTATGCCGGCTACGCGGCTGTGGGTAACTAGGTTTCCACGAGGGGCGACGGACGACAGTCCAAACTCCATTTGCTTCAGCTCTGCAAACTTGCATGAAACGGAGAGTAGCTATGAACGAGTCGAATCGCGCCCGCAGGCGGGCCTTCTTTCTCATGTTGGCTGTTACCGGCTCGACGATTTTGGGAGCTACAGCAAGCACGGCATGGGCACAGGTACCGGTACCGCAAGTACCCATACAGCAGAAGCACATGATTTCATTTCAGACTCACAACGAGCACACCAGGTACACCGAGCAGCATACTATTGACCTGCCAGACACCCCCGGACATCAAATTCGCATGTTCGAAATCCATCGTACCTTTCCCAAAGACCCTCCCGTGTTTGCAGGTGTGCCGGCAAAAGAATCAATGACTCGTGGTCAGACCGACCTCGTTGGCTCCGATGGTCGAGTTTTGGGGTATGTGGTGTACGTTCTTGAGAATGGCGACAAGATTTTTGGGAAGTATGAGGGCACGGCACAGGGGGCGGCCGGGCAGCTAAATGGGCGGCGGACCATGGTAGGCAACACCACGCTTACGGGTGGAACCGGAAAGTTTCATACGATTCGTGGCACGTTGCACGCCACAACTGTAGCTGAGCCTTTAAGAAATTATAATGAGTCCAAAAACGAAGGCGTGTACTGGATGGAGAAAGAGTGACAAGCGACTGGGACTTGCGGCGGGTCGAACTGTCACCCGCCCTGGTCTCGGCTGCCTTAACAAAAATGACAAGCCCGCTGCCGTATCAGAGACCCGTCCAGTACGCCAGACTGTATCTATAGGGTAAGTTGCATCACGGTGCCCGCAGGCGGATTAGCCGGCGAGAATTCCCGCGAGCGATGGCCAACCGGCCGGTCGGTGCGGTCGGTACTGGTGACCATCGATTACGGCCCGGAGGCAATACGGGCGCCGATGCCGATTACCGAAAGAGTGCTATAGCCAAACAGATAGGGCGTCGCACGAATAGGGAGAACTAACCCCATGCGCTTATACACAACTATCCCCACCG
>NZ_JFJV02000104.1:0-1583 GCF_000611145.1 Cupriavidus sp. SK-3
CTTCTATGAGCAGTCTTTTGTCAAGCCGCGTTCCAAACTATCAAATTGCTTCATATGCAAAGCCTCCACACCTCGGGAGATCGGGGCGGTTGGGGTTGCTGTAATCCACGATGGCCTGAAGCCGCTTCTTGCGCTCGTGAGCCTTAGCGGCTCACCACCTTCTATCCGCTGGCGTTGGAGCCAGCCTCATCCTGATGCGCGTTACGCCAGCAATTTGGGAACATGCCCCATCTAGAAAAACGGTTGCTTTGCAACCCGAGCGTGTTACGGGCACGTTCACTTCCGACCATATGCACTTCGTATTACATTGTCCAATGACTGTCGCTGCTACCCTCCCTTGGGTGGGCTAGGCTGGTTTCAAATGGGCGCCTTGGGGGATTACTCCATCCTTCAGATAGCGCCATAGTGCAATTGCGAGACGTCGCGCGATCGCGACGATCGCAATTCGTCGGGCCCGGCGATTTGGTCCAGTGCCCTGGGTACGCTGGTTGAACCATCGTGTCAGCGCACTCTCTGGTTGGTAGCGAATCCAAGACCAGGCCATCTCAACCAGCAACGCCCGCACTCGTCGGTTGCCCTGCTTGCTGATTCCTTGGTCTACACGGCTCTCGCCGCTGTCGTAGGGCTGAGGCACGAGGCCAACGCACGCACCAACCTGTCGGCGGTTGTCAAACTCGCGCCAGAACAACTCCAATACCAATCGCGCTCCGCCAACTGCTCCGATGCCATTCAGGCGCGTGAGGTGACCGATCTTCGCGCGCGCAGGCTCGGGCAGACTCGTCGGGCGCGCTTTCTCTAGTGCCGCCAGTTGCTGTTCAGCCAATGCCAGCCGCTCGCACTCGCGTAGCAACCGTTCTTGGAACTCGACCGGTAGTGAGGTGCCGTCGTGACACCGTACCTCGTCGCGAGCGAGCCGGGCTGAGAATTTCTTGCTGTCGACTTCATCCCAGCAACCGAGCGTGGCCAGTAGCTTACGCATGCGGTCGCGGTGCTGCAGTACCTCTTTCTGCAACTGCCCACGATCGCGCATCAGATGGCGGGACGCTTCATCCTGCAGCGACGGCACGTGGATTGCCCGCATGCGGTCGCGCTCGCCGCGTAGCCATGCACGCAGATTGAGGACCAGTTTGATGGCATCGAGCCGATCCGTCTTTGCGCGTCGCTTCTGGCGTTCCACGGGAATGCTCGCGGGATCGACCACGTAGCATTCGATGCCGCGAGTCCGCAGGGCCCGGTAGATCCAGAACGCGTCCTGCCCGGCTTCGTAGCTCACCACGATCCGCGTGCCCATCGGCAACGACCACTTCTGCCTATGCCGTTCGACCAAGTCTAGTACCGCTTGCAGGCGCCGCGCAGCATCCGGTTGCGCGACGGTGTGGACCGCCGCACTATTGCGCAGACCATCCTGGAGTGCAACCTTCCACTTCGCGGTAGCCAGTTCCAGTGACACCGCCAGCACAACTTCCTCTGGGTGTGATCTATCTGCCTGATCTGTGCGCATGATGCTCTCCTTTGAGCAACCCTCGACTCGCTGATTTTAGGTATCAGTTCGTCGATCTCCCCTCCTGCTGCATAGGATCTAG
>NZ_JFJV02000105.1:0-7334 GCF_000611145.1 Cupriavidus sp. SK-3
CGGTGGGGATAGTTGTGTATAAGCGCATGCCGCTAATCCCACCGAATCCGGGCGGGGAATCCGCAGGATCCTGGTCTGGGACGTTCCCATTCGCGCTTTCCATTGGCTTATGGTGCTCAGTTTTTCCGGGGCCTACCTTACCGCTGAGAGTGAGCGCTGGCGGCTAGTGCATGTGACGTTGGGGTACACCATGGCGGGCCTGGTGTTTTTTCGCCTTCTTTGGGGAATCCTTGGCACCCGGCATGCCCGCTTCACAAACTTCGTCCGCGGCCCCAGGCAGGTGGCAGCCTATCTCCGGGGGCTGCTGCGCGGTGCGCCCGAGCACTATGCGGGCCATAATCCGGCCGGCGCATTTGCCATCATGGCGCTTCTGGGGCTGGCGCTGGTCGTCAGCGCTTCGGGCTGGATGAGTTACAACGATATGGCCGGCCACTGGCTGGAAGGCGCTCACGAGGTGGCAGCCAATGTCATGCTGGCGATTGTCGGCTTTCACGTTGCCGGCGTGATGATTGCCAGTTGGCTGCATCGCGAGAACCTGGTGGGTGCCATGGTGACGGGACGCAAGCCCGGTAGGCCGGAGGAGGGGATTCGCAGGGCCTGGAGGAGCGTCGCCGTGCTGATGCTCGTGACGGTACTGGGTTTCTGGTGGTCGCAGTGGAGAGATGTCCAGCCTGGCGCTGGCTTCTCCGAGCGGCCCTCAGTCTCGGTGAAGGCTGGCGATCGCGATAACGATTAGGCGCTATATCATGAGACACTATCAACTATGCGAATCCTCCTTGCCGAAGACGACCCCCTGATCGGCGAAGGCTTGCGAGCCGGCCTGCGGCAGCTCGGCTTTCACGTGGACTGGGTACGCGACGGCGGGGCCGCGGAGCGCGAGTTGCGCGCGCACCCCTACGCGGCTGCCGTGCTCGATCTCGGTCTTCCGTTGAAAGATGGCATGGAGGTTTTGATTGAGATCCGTCGGGCCGGCAACGCAGTGCCAGTCCTTGTGCTGACGGCGCGCGACGCAGTGCCGGACCGCATCCGTGGGCTCGATATCGGCGCTGACGACTATGTCGTCAAGCCGGTAGACCTGCATGAACTGGCCGCGCGGTTGCGCGCGCTGATACGCCGCGCACACGGCCAGCCACAGGAACGCCTGCGCATAAATGATGTTGTTCTCGATCCGGCCGCCCGATCCGTGGAACTAGAGGGTGACTCTGTCGCGCTGTCCGCTCGCGAGTTCGACCTCCTGCATGTGCTTATGCTGAATACCGACCAGGTACTTTCACGCGAGCAGCTCGAACAGCATCTCTATAGCTGGGGGCAAGAAGTGGAAAGTAATGCAATCGAAGTGCATATCCACAATCTGCGGCGCAAACTTGGATCTGCCTTGATCCACACGGTGCGTGGCGTTGGCTACATCCTTCCGCGCGCCTCAAAAAAGTGAATCAAAGGCAACTTTACTCGTTGCAAGGCCGGCTAATCACGCTGATCCTCGCCGTAGTGGCGAGTGTATGGCTGGTCACTGCGGCAATGACCTGGTTTGACGCTCGGCACGAGCTCGACGAATTGCTTGATAGCCACTTGGCCCAGGCCGCCGCATTGCTGGTGGTGCAGCAAGCGCATGAGATAGATGTGGATGGCGAGGGTGTTGATGCGCCCAGTCTCCACCGATACGCACCAAAAGTCACATTCCAGGTCTTCCACGAAGGGCGTCTCGCGCTTCGATCGGCTAACGCGCCTGCTGTGCCGTTGGTCGAACGTGACAAGGGCTTCAAGACAGGATTCGCTACGGTGCAGATCGGAGGTGTCACGTGGCGCGTATTCGCTACGCATGGGGGAGAACGGGACGTACAAGTCTACGTGGGCGAGCAAGCGAGTTCCCGGGCTTCGATTCTCTGGGCTGTGCTGCGCAGTACGCTGTGGCCGATTGGCCTGGCGCTGCCCCTGTTGGCGATTGCGGTCTGGTGGGCAGTCTACCAAGGCGTGGCACCGATGCGGCGGCTCGGGCGTGCGCTTGCGGAGCGCCCTGCACAAGCCCTGCACCCGGTAAAGCTTGAAGGCATCGCCTCCGAAATGGTGCCAATGGTAAATGCACTAAACGGCTTGTTCGAACGCATTGGCACGCTGTTGGAGTCTGAACGGCGCTTCACCGCAGACGCTGCGCACGAACTACGAACACCGATTGCAGCAATCCGCGTGCAAGCGCAGGTAGCGCTGGGCGAAGCCGATGATGCTTTGCGAAGGGGCGCACTCCAGCGCACGCTTGACGGTTGCGACCGCGCCACACGACTGGTGGAGCAATTGCTTACCTTGTCGAGGCTGGAAGCCAACGCAACCCCAAGTATGGCAGAAGTCGACCTGAGGGCGCTGGTACAGCAGGTGGTGGCCGAACTGGCACCGAAGGCGATTGGGAAGAATCAGAGTCTGGAGTTCGAAGCCACCGAATCCTGCAACCTTCCCGGCAGCGAGGCGCTCTTGGCCGTCCTGGCTCGCAATCTGGTCGACAACGCGCTGAGATATAGCCCCCAATTTGCGCGGGTGAGAGTGGGCGTGCAGCAGCACAGTGGGCGAGTTGTCTTAATTGTTGAAGACAGCGGCCCAGGGCTGGCTGAAGCCGACGCCCGCAGACTCGGGGAGCGATTCTTCCGGGTTCCAGGTAGCAGCGAGAGTGGCAGCGGGCTGGGATGGTCGATCGTACGACGCATTGCAGCAGTTCACCAGTTGGAGATCGAGGTCGATCAGTCGGCGGAGTTGGGCGGCCTCGCTGTTCGCGTCAGCGGTCGGTGCGGTCACCAAGCCGTTTAAGAACCCCCGCTGGTCATCTGCGGGAACTTGGGACGCTTTCACCTTGGCTTCGCCCGGGCGCGGCTTCAGTCGCTTAGAGTCGGGCCATTGCCCTAAAGTCATTTCAATTTCCGTAGCTACTTCTAGAATGAGTGGTGGGCTACGCTGCCGGGATTCAGGACATAAGTGCGAAGGCGCTGAATTTTCTGTTGGCGCAATTAGCACGCGACAAGGAATGGAAATCGAAGAAGAGACATCGGCAAATTGAGGGCGGAAATGCAAAATATCGTGTTGGCTACGGACGGTTCCACCTACAGTGATGCTGCGGCGCAATGCCTGGCTGACAGACGGCTATTCAAGGACGGCTTCTCCGTCCATGTCGTGCACTGCCTGCCAGACCTCTCGGGGGAGGTGAAGTCCTTCATCAGCAAGAAGGACATCGACGCCTGGCACACGGAAGAAAGCGCCAAGGTCATGCAATCCGTGGCCGCGATCCTGCGTGGCGCAGGCGTGCCTTTTGAAGAGCACAGCCTGGTCGGATTCGCGCCAGAGCGCATTGTGGACTATGCCAAATCCATCAAGGCTGAGGCGATCATCATGGGCGCCCATGGCCGGGGGGCGTTCCTGGAAGCGATTGTCGGCTCCGTGGCGGGACGCGTGATTGCGCATGCGGAATGCCCGGTTGTACTGGTAAAGGTGCCATCCAAGACAGAATGAGCATGTTTCTCCGGCGGGGCATAAGACCGCGGAGTGGAGAACAGGATGAACGCCCTTGCCACAAAATCCGCTGGAAGCGACGTGGCGAATGGGCGGGAGGCAGCCCTGTTTCGGCTCCGGAATGTCGGCAAGAGCTATCGCATGGGCGAAATTGAGATTCACGCCCTGGCGGGCGTCGACCTCGATTTGTTCGGCCGCGAGTTCGTGGTGTTGCTTGGCGCGTCGGGCAGCGGGAAATCGACGCTGCTGAACATCCTTGGCGGCCTGGACCGCCCGAGCACCGGCACCGTCGTCTATCGCGATCACGACCTGACCCAAGCCGACGACGAAGGCCTGACCCGCTACCGCCGCGAGCATGTCGGCTTCGTTTTCCAGTTCTATAACCTGATCCCCAGCCTGACCGCGCTCGAAAACGTCGCGCTCGTCACGGAAATCGCCGTACAGCCGATGGATCCGCTGCAAGCACTGGAGATGGTCGGGCTGGCGCCCCGCAAGGATCATTTCCCGGCGCAGCTATCGGGCGGCGAACAGCAGCGCGTGGCGATTGCGCGCGCGATCGCCAAACGGCCTGACATCCTGCTATGCGATGAGCCAACTGGCGCGCTCGATTACAAGACGGGCAAGCTGGTACTGGAAGTGCTTGAACTGGTAAACCGCGAGTTAGGTGCCATTACCGTCGTGATCACGCATAACGCCGCCATTTCGGCTATGGCCGACCGCGTGATCCATATCAGCAGCGGCGCCATCACGGGCATTGAACGCAATGCGGCACGCGCCAGCCCATCGGAACTGTCATGGTGACCGCTCTATGGAAGATGCTGGGGCGCGATCTTTGGCGGCTGCGCGGGCAGGTGATCGCGGCCGCGCTGGTGGTTGCCTGCGGCATCGCGGTCCTGGTGGGAATGTACGGCGCCTGGCAGTCGCTGGCGATCGCCCAAGACCGCTATTACACAGGTCACCGCTTCGCCGATGTGTTCGCGAACGTAAAGCGTGCGCCGCTCGGGATGGTAGACCAGATACGTGCCTTGCCAGGGGTTCGCGGTATCGAAACGCGAATTGTGCGTGATGTGACTGCCGATGTGCCGGGTTTCAGCGAGCCCGCCACCTTGCGGCTGGTCTCCCTTCCGGCCAGCGGCATACCGGTGGTGAATGCCCTGTTCCTGCTGCGCGGCCATTACCCGAACCCGGCCAGGGAAGACGAAGTGGTGGCCAGCGCCGTCTTTGCCGCCGCCAACGGCCTGGAGGTCGGTTCCCGCGTCACCGCCATACTCAACGGCCGCTCCCGCAATCTGGCCATCGTTGGCATCGGGATGTCTCCGGAGTATGTCTACGAAGTGGGGCAGGGCATGGTCTTCCCGGACAACCGCCGCTTTGGTGTGGTGTGGGTGGGACGCGAGGCAATCGCGTCCGCTTTTGGCATGGAAGGCGCATTCAATGATGTCGCGCTGACGCTCGATGCCGGTATCGCCGCGCGCCAGGTCATCGATCCGCTCGACCGCCTCTTGGCCCGCTATGGCAGCCTGGGCGCCTATGGCAGGGAAGACCAGCTATCTAATCGTTTTCTGTCCGACGAACTGGCAGAGATCGGTATTACCGCCACTTATGTGCCCGCGCTGTTTCTTGCCGTGTCGTCGTTCCTGCTGTACACGCTGCTTAGCCGGCTCGTCACGATGCAGCGTGCCGAGATCGGGCTGCTCAAGGCATTTGGCTACGGCGGCCGCACGGTTGCCTTTCAGTACCTGCGCTTCGGAGTCGCCACAGTGTCGATTGGCGTTGCAGCCGGCATACCGGCCGGCCTCTACTTCGAGACCTTAATGGTTGGCCTATATCGCCAATATTTCCACTTTCCCAACCTGCAGGCGGCCATAAGCCCGCGCGCGCTGATCGTCGCTGTGCTGGCCAGCGTGGCCGCGGCCATCGTCGGGGCTGGTGCCGCGGTGCTGCGCGCCGCCAGGCTGCCACCCGCCGAGGCCATGCGGCCGGAACTGCCTGCGGGCTTTCGCGCGAGCCTTCTGGACCGTACCGGCGTGCTCCGCGCAATGCCGATTCCGTTGCGGCTGATCGTCAGGAACCTGGCTCGCCGGCCCGGCAAGGCCATGCTGTCGATGACCGGGATTGCCTTGGCCGTAGGGCTCATGGTGGTGGGCAGGTTCGGGCTGGACGGCGTCAACCAGATTCTGGACTTGCAGTTCGGCCAGGTACAGCACGACGACGTTACGTTGTTCTTCAACGAGGCGCAGCCTGCAACTGCGGCTTTCGATGTTGTACAACTGCCGGGCGTCATGAAGGCCGAAGGTTTCCGCATGACTCCAGTCTGGCTGCGGCATGGCCACCGTGCCAAGCGTGCCGAACTCACGGGCCTGGACGCCAGCGCTGATCTGCGCGAGGTGGTTGGCTATACGGGAGGCCGCCGGCGTGTAAGCTCCGATGGTCTGGTCGTATCCGCCAAACTGGCCGAGACTTTGCACATCGGCATTGGCGATCGGGTCGAGGCAGAGTTGCTGGAGGGGCGCCGGAACGTCATCACGCTGCCTGTGGTCGCCACGGTTGATGACTTGCTTGGCATCAGCGCCTATATAGAACGGCAGGCGCTGTCCCGGCAGTTAGGGGAAAGCCCTGCCATCAGTGGCGTATATCTGCGCATCGACACGCTTAAGAAGCAAGAGTTGTATGCCAGGTTGAAACGCCTGCCCGCAATCAGTTCGGTGATCGTGCGCAGTGCCGTGCTCGAGAGCATCGGCAGCACACTGGACCGCACCTTCGTGATATCGAGTTTGGTCCTGGCGGGCTTTGCCTCGGTCATTGTCGCAGGCGTCGTCTATAACAATATCCGCGTTGCACTGTCCGAGCGCGGCAACGAGCTGGCCAGCTTGCGGGTTCTCGGCTTTTCGCAGGGAGAAGTCGCGGCCATCCTCATCGGAGAGCAGGCACTGCTGACGGCCGCCGCGATGCCGCTGGGCATCGCCGTGGGCTACGGGCTCTGCGCATTGCTAGTGCCGGTGTTTGACCGGGACGCATTCCGGATTCCGCTGGCGCTGGAGCGGGCAACGCTTTTCTTCGCGATGCTGCCGGCGGCTTGCGCCGCGCTGGCCGCAGGCCTTCTGGTCTTGCGGCGCTTGCGCCATCTCGACCTGGTCGCAGTGCTGAAGACGCGGGAGTGACACGCGATGCGCCTCTCGGCAAGTAGGGCTGCGCTCATTCTTGCCGGGATCTTGCTGTTCGCGGGTTCGGTCTACCTGCTGGTTCCCGCCCCTTCCGAGGTGGACACTGTCCAGGCCACGCACGGCCCACTGGAGGTCACGACGAGCGAGGAAGGAGAGACTCGCAGCAAAGAGCGCTTTGTCATTGCGGCGCCAATTGGCGGCCGGCTGATGCGCATCGGCCTGCGCGAAGGCGACGCCGTGAAGGTAGGGCAAGTCGTGGCCGAACTGGCGCCATTGCCGTTGAGTGCAAGGGAGCAGGAAGAGGTGATAGGCAGGGTGGCGGCCGCGCGTGCTGCGCACCGCGAGGCGTTGGAGCGGGTACGTCACGCTGCCGAGGATTATGCGCAGGCGCAACGAGAGCGGCAGCGGATCGAGCGTCTGGTGCGTGAGCATTTCCTGTCGCCGCAGGCGGGCGAGCAGGCCGCCAACCTTGGCATCACCGCCGGCAATGAACTGGCGGCGGTGCAGGCGCGAGCAAACGCGGCCATGGAGGAGGTTCGGGTCGCCGAGGCTGGCATGCTCGCCTTGCGCGAATACAAGGGCCGTTCCTCTTCATTGGTGTCAGTCAGAGCGCCCGTTGCCGGAGCTGTTCTGGGCATTCCGGAGCGCAGGTAACCGTCCGCTGAAGGCCGTGTAGACGCG
>NZ_JFJV02000106.1:0-31478 GCF_000611145.1 Cupriavidus sp. SK-3
GACGCCATCACCCAGCGCCAGGCCGGCTGGGAGCAGCAGCGATTCTATGCGTCACTGCTCTTCGAGCTGGGGGCTCCTTTCAACGCTGCAGCCCGACTGTCCGCGCTCGAGAAGCTGACCCGCGAGCTTCTTCGGAAGGTGGCGCCGCGGATGCTGATTGTTGACGAGGTCCATCACTTGCTGGCAGGAAACTACCGGGAACAGCGGGCATCCTTGAATCTGCTGAAGTTCCTGGCGAATGACTTGAGAATCTCCATCGTCTTCGTTGGCACCCAAGATGCAGTAATGGCGTTGCAGACGGACCCGCAGATGGTGAGCCGGTTCACACGCTTCGAAGTTCCCAGGAGGCAGGAGTCGGAGGCCTTCAGATGCCTCCTTGCCGCCTTTGAGCGGCTTCTGCCCCTTCGACGGCCGTCGAACCTGGCGCGGCGAGAGATGGTTCACGCGATTCTTGCGGCGAGCGGCGGACTGACCGGGGAGATATCCCGGGTGCTCAATGTCGCGACTGAACTTGCTATTCGCGACGGCAGAGAGGTGATCGAACTTGGGCACATCGAAAATGCGGCGCGAGGTCTTCTCTCCTGAGCGTGTAAGACCTTGGCCGGTGGCACCGCGTCCGTTCGAGGACGAAGCCTTTGGCGGTTGGCTGGGGCGTCTGGTAGCGAAGTATCGAATCGGCGTCGCCCAGTTGTGGGCGAGCGGGCAGCTTGGGGCATTCCCCGACTTAACTCGCAGTGGATGGCTGCTGTTTCCGCCGGTCGATGAGCTGGTGCTGGCCCGTCTCTCGGCGCTAACCCTGTTGGCGTCGACAGAATGGTGGCGATCCAAACGCCAGCAGCGTGGGTGTCCGACCGTAGCAACCTTCCGTACTGCTTCGAGTGCCTAGTTCTGAACCCCATCGATGTCTTCTCGCCCCGCTGGAAACGAGAATGGCTGAATCCGGCTGCGACGGCCTGTGAAGTTCACGGCCGCCGCCTCGAGACCATCTCTTCGTCCACACTGCTCAAGCTAGGAAATCTCAATGCTGTGATCAGTCGGATCGGGCGAGGAGCCGGTCTACGGTCCGGCGTCGGAAGCGGTACCGACACCATGCTGACACGCCACGTTCGCAGAATTAGTGGTCGCCAGTCGCAGAATTAGCGATCTGCAACAGGTGTTTCGCCGGCACTCTTCAAACGGCGCTTGGTCGCCACCTACGAGCAGATTCAGTCGTCCTTCGGCTGCTTCCTTTGGCGTCCTCGTCATCGACGCATCCAGGAATCGAGCGCCGGCATCCGCATTAAACGTTTTTCTATTATTATGGAAATCTTTAAACGTTTCTGTGCTGGCGTAACGATTTCCAGCGTAAGGCCTTATTGCGGGCAAGCCTTTGGCTACACATATATGTTTTTGGAAATTCGGCGTACAATTTAAACGTTTTTACGGGCTGCTATCGATTTTACGGTTGCGGCGTTGTGACCGACATGGCGAGGCAAGCATATGGCAGGGGTGGAAGTCGAGGATGGGTGGCTGGGGTACCAGTGGCTGGCAGGCCAGTATGAGGTGGCCTGTGCCCAGCCGTTGCCGTTGACCAGTCAGGTAGGCCCGGTGCGCAGGACGATCGAGACAGTGCACGGCACGCGGGAGATCTACCCGGCCAACATGCGGCCGCAGCCACCCGTGGCGCGTGACGGCGAGCCGCCGATGTCGGCGGCAGCGGCCGCCCTGCGCGGCCACCTCACCTTTGCCTTCAAGCACGAGGGGGTCCATCTGGAATTCCTTTCGCGGCTGTTCGAGCGCGTGCCGGTGCCAGACATGGTCGAGTGGCTGCAGGCCGAGCGCACCGGGCGCTATGCACGGATGGCCGGTTTCTACTACGAGTGGTTGAGCGGGCGTGGGCTGCCAGTGGGGGACGTCACCGGCGGCAACTATGTGGACGCACTGGATCCGGACCAGTACTTCGCGAACCGGGCCGATAACAACGGGCGCTGGCGCGTGCGCGACAACCTGCCGGGCACCCGCGACTTCTGCCCGATCGTGCGTCGTACGGCACGCGTGAAGGCCGCCGAGCAGTACGACTGCGAGGCCCGCCTTGATGCGCTCAATGCCGAGTTCGGACAGGACGTGCTGATGCGCAGCGCTGTCTGGCTCACGATCAAGGAATCGCTCTCGTCGTTCAAGATCGAGCACGAGCAGGATCAACGGGACCGCATCCGCCGGTTCGCGGCCGTGATGGAGGCCCGCGTGGGGCAATATGAAGATCCCCTCGCATTGGAGGCGATCACGGAGCTGCAGCGGGAGATCGTTGGCGATCGCACCACGATCCAGAAGTTCGGCCTGCGCGAGAGCCCGGTGTTCGTGGGGGCGCGCAGCGACTGGCGCGATGTCGTGCATTACGTCGCGCCGCCGGCGGCCGAGCTGCCCGGGATGATGGCCGGGCTGTCCCGATTCCTGGACCGGACCGAAGGCCTGCCGTCGCTCGTGCGCGCGAGCACCGTCGCCTTCGGGTTCGTGTTCGTGCATCCGCTGGCCGACGGCAACGGCCGCACCCACCGTTTTCTGGTCAACGACATCCTGCGCCGGGACGGCGCGGTGCCGCGCCCCTTTGTCCTGCCGATCTCGGCGGCGATTCTCGACAAGCCGCAAACCATGGCGCGCTACGACCAGACGCTGGAGGCGTTCTCCAAGCCGCTGATGACCCGGTACGCAGGGATGTACGAGTTCTCCGATCACGTGACCGAGTACCCGGATGGGATTCGCTCGAATTTCGTGTTCGCGGAAGACCACGACGCGCTGCACGCGTGGCGCTATCCGGACCTGACCGTGCAGGCCGAATACCTGCACCAGCTGGTGGACCAGACCATCACGCAGGAGATGCGCAACGAGGCCGAGTACCTGCGCAACTGGGAACGGGCGCGCAACGCCGTCAAGAATGCGCTGGAGGGGCCGGACAACGATATCGACCGCATCATCCGCGCGGTCCGCGACAATCAGGGCCGGGTCAGCAACAAGCTCGCCAAGGAGTTTCCGATCCTGCAGCGCGAGGATGTCGCCGCCGATGTGGTGGCCGCCGTGCGCGCGGCGTTTCCGGACAAGCTCGGGGCGGCTGCTATGCCCCCTGCGTCCGACGCTGGCATGGCGACCTGAGTGATGTCCGCCATCCCGGACATTCTGGTCGCGCTCGCGGCCTTTCGTACGGAATACCGAACATGCCCCGCTTCGCCTACCTGCCCAAGGACATCGGCCGGCTGATTCGAGAGGAACGGCGTGCACAGGGCCGCTCGCAGAGCGAGATGGCCATGGCGCTGCAGGTGCGCCGCCAGACGATTGGCGAGCTGGAGCGTGGTACGAACGTCGGGCTGCACCTGATGTTTGCCGCGCTCATTTATCTCGGTAAGGCGATCGCCCGTCGGACCGCCGCCCCACGGCCGCCAAAATGGCCGAAATCCTCGCGCAGAACGACGACTGATGTCACCGCCCTGCGCTCGTGGCCAGCTGGAGCAGGCCGCTGGAGTCCGCTGGAGTCGACAGAGTCACGATGAGTGAGGCTGTTGCGTTGCCTGCTGCGCGAAGCGCTGCTCGCGACACTTTCGCATTGTTTTAGTCAAGTCACTTTTGCTTGTGAACCGGTGTCAATTTTCCCGCGGCATACGGTTGGAAAACTCCCTCACGCGAGTTTTTCGTCGACGCAAATTGCGGAAGACCCACTTTTCCCGCGGTAGACGAGATCGAAGTGGTTCGTCACCGTGACAATGCTTCACACATCAATCGAGCCAGGGATTCGCCAACACAATGCCAGCCCCTGTTGCCGACGATTAATTCGGCAAACGGTGAGGGAAACAGTACGCGCGGGGGGATCGCGAGTCGTTCCGAAGCCTCCTTGGCACGACACGTTCGCAGTATTAGTGCGCACCATTCGCAGAATTAACGATCTGCAACAGCAAGTGCAAGTATTGTGAGGTATGCGAAGAAATCGATGCTCGATCCGCTCGTCATATCCTGCCTTCTTGCGAAGGATCGCATTCCGGCCCTGCAACCACTCCCGCATCGCGCAACTTGCCAACGGCAGTGCCGTCCAATCCCAGCACCTCGTGCAGCACTTCATCGGTATGGCTGCCCAGCAGCGCGGCTGGCGTAGTCGGCTCGCGTTCCATGTGGGCGACACGCACGGTGGCGCCGGCCCCCAGGTGCTCGCCGATGCGGGGCGTCGTCATACGCTCGAATACCGGGTTGGCTAGGCTGACGCGCGGGTCGTTGGCCAGCAGTTCGCCCACGGTGCTGTAGCGGCCCCAGCAGACCTTGTGTGTCTCCAGCGCCTGCCCGGCCTCGGACTGGGTGCGCGCGGCAAACCAGGGCTCCAGCAATTCGGCGATGGCGTTCCGGCCTTCGAAGCGCTGGGCTGCATCGGCAAAGTCCAGCCCCAGTCGCTGCTGCAGGTGTTGAGGTACAGAGATCGTGCGAGCGATGCTCACCATGCGTAAGACCAATCACATGACCAAAACGCTCTGATTTCTATGCGAGTTTTGTTCTTAAGTACGCTTTTCGACAGTTGCTGAAAGGCAACGTCAGGGCTATGGATGCACAGCATTCGTGAGACTACGTCGAACTGGCCAAGAAGAGCAGCGGGCGAAACGCACCACAGGGACGTTGTTTCTCACTGAAAAGCTACGCTCGCAAGAATGACGAGCGCGGCACGCACGAATGACGATCTTCAACAACTCCCGACGCCGATAAGCCAAAGTAAAAATGCAATTAATCGCCAGCCTTGTCCTGCAACCGTCAATCGTCCGCGGGAGCGTTAAAAACCTTGGGATTCAAAGGTACGGCGCCTAGGATTCCGGCAGATTACGTCCGCCGGAGGCGAAAATGAAAGTCAGAAATTCGCGTTTAGGTCACCATGGACTATGGCGAGACGGACACATTTGAGATCTGCACGATTGAACGCCCTTATAACGAACTTGAACCGGCGAAGATAGGCCTGTCATTGGCTGAAGGGAAAGACGTACTGAAGGGGCTGCAAAGGATAGTGGTGGCAGCGCAGGCTAGAGAAGTCCGCATGCTGCGACGCTTCTACACTCGCAGTCCCCGTTTCCTCGATCTCAAAGACCGACGGATTCGCCAGGTAGACACCGTTTTTGGTACCGTGCCGTTTCGCAGTGCTCGGATCATTTCCTGTCCGTGTGAGACGTACCTCCCAATGGAGTTTCCGTATAGCCCGATGACGGAGTACATCCCGGAGCGGCCGACCAGCGAGTTGCTCGCGCTTGGCGCCAAGCAATCAGGTACTGAACCAGCGTATATGCGAGCTTTAACAAATGCGCTGGTCGCCGAACAATGTCCATTTGGTCCCCCGGCACGATGTGCGGTCAGTCGGCGCGAATGCCGCGCTCGCGGATCAGCACGCCCCACTTCTGGCTTTCCTTGGCCAGGTGGTCGCCCAGTGCGGAGGGCGTGCTGCCGATCGGCTCGGCACCGATCATGGCCAGGCGCTTCTGCATCTCCGGTTTCTTCAGCGCCTCGAGCATGGCTCGGTTCAGCGTCTCGATCACTGGCTGCGGGGTCTTAGCCGGCACGAAGGCGGCGAACCAGGGCGATAACTCATAGCCCGGCAGTCCGGCTTCAGCCACAGTCGGCACGTCCAGCAGGGCACTGGAACGCTTGGCAGTGGTCACTGCGATGGCGCGTAGCTTACCGGCGTCAATCTGCGGCTTGGCCGACGCGATGCTGTCGAACATATAGTCCACCTGCCCGCCCAGCATGTCGGACATGGCAGGGCCGCTGCCTTTGTAAGGGATGTGCAGCATTTCGATGCGGGCCATCGAGTTGAAGAGCGCGGCCGCGAGGTGGATAGAAGTACCGTTGCCAGCCGAAGCATAGGTGTACTTGCCGGGCGAAGCCTTAGCGTGGGCGATCACCTCCTTGACGGTGCCTTCCTGCCTTCGGTTCTTGTTGACGACCAATACATTGGGCACCACGGCCAGCAGCGAAACGGGCGCAAAGTCCTTGACAGGATCATACGTCAGTTGGCCGTATAGGGCGGAGTTCACGGACATGCCGTTGCCTACGATAATCATTGTGTAGCCGTCGGCGGGCGAGCGCGCCACCATCTCGGCGCCGATATTGCCGCCGGCGCCAGGCCGGTTCTCCACGACGATGGGTTGACCGAGCGTGCGCGACATGTCGTCTCCCAGCGTGCGGGCGATATTGTCAATGGCACCGCCCGCAGGAAACGGTACTACCCAGCGGATGGCGCGGTCGGGATAGGCGGCATGCGCGGCCGCAGTTGCGAAAGCCAGTGCAAACGAAAGGCCTGTGGCGAGTGCCACTGTGCCTGCGCGGCCGGTGCTTCCCCGCTGCTGGAACAATGTCTTCATAGTCTCCTCTCAGGGTTCAGGTTCAAATACAGGGACTAACTCAATGGTGCGGCACTCATCGAATCGACGACGGTTGCTTCGCTAGCGGCGTAGCGCGGATCTTCATGTACGGGACGAGCGGCAGGCCCGACAGCAGCGTGTGCAGGGCGTCGTTCGATTCCAAGTCGAGGATGCTGTAGTTGGCGTATTGGCCGACGATGATGCAATAGCGCTGCTGCCACGTGCTTTCTTGCCTTCTTGCTGCAGCTGCTGGGCGTATGCGTTTTCGGGCGCCTTGATGTCGTCGGTCTGCGCGACGGACATGTCGTGCGGCAGGTTCACATCCATACGCACCAGATAGAGCATGGCAATCCTGTTTCAGAAACTGTGCGATCAGGCTCGACGGTAGTGCGCCAGTTTGGCTTCATCAATCGTGAGCCCTAGACCCGGGCCTTCGGGCAAGTACAGGCGGAAATCGCGGTACTCGGGGCGCTTCACGACGATGTCGTCCTTCACCAGCAACGGGCCCAACAGTTCGGTGCCCCAAGCCAGTTGCGGCAGGGTGCAGAAGCCATGCGCGGCGGCGATGGTGCCCACGGTGCCTTCCAGCATGGTGCCGCCATAGAGCGCGATGCCGGCGGCGTCGCCCACGGCGGCGGTGCGCAGCATGCCGAAGATGCCGCCAGACTTGGCGATCTTGAGCGCGAATACGTCTGCGGCACCGAGGCGCGCCAGATCCATGGCATCTTCCGGCCCGCAGACGGCTTCGTCTGCCATGATCGGCACAATGAAGCGCGCGGCCAGCCGGGCCAGCGCCGTCCGCTGCTCGCGCGGCGTGGGCTGCTCGATCAGATCGATGCCAGCGGCTTCCAGCGCGGCGATGCCGGTGGCGGCGTCGGCCTCGTTCCAGGCCTGGTTGACGTCGACGGTGACGCGGGCGCGGTCGCCCAGCGCGCGCTTGATCGCCGAGACGTGCGCCACGTCGTCACGCACGCTGCGGCGGCCGATCTTCAGCTTGAAGGTGTTGTGCCGGCGCTCGGCCAGCAGGCGCTCGGCTTCCTCGATGTCGCGCGCGGTGTCGCCGGAGGCCAGCGTCCACAGCACCGGTAGGGTGTCGCGCACCTTGCCGCCCAGCAGCGTGGCCAGCGGCACGCCGAGGCGCTTGCCTTGTGCGTCTAGTAGCGCGGTTTCCAGCGCCGACTTGGCAAAGCGGTTGCCGCGCGCCACCTTATTCAGCCGCGCCATGGCGGCGTGGACGTTCGTGGCGTCCTGCCCGGCCAGTGCTGGGGCGAGGTAGGTGTCGATGGTCAGCTTGATGCCTTCCGGGCTCTCGTCGCCGTAAGACAGCCCACCGATCGTGGTGGCCTCGCCGATGCCCTCGATGCCGTCGCAGCAGCGCAGCCGCACGATTACCAGCGTCTGCTGCTGCATGGTGGCCATGGCGAGGTGGTGTGCCCGGACGGTAGGCAAGTCGACCAGAATGGCTTCTATCGATTGAATTGTCGCTATCATGTCTGCGCAGGGTATATAGCCCGGAATAGAGTGTACGAATGCCACTACGGACAGTGTTCAAAGTGACGTCAGCAAGACAGATCTGACGGGGGAGCCTTTTCAGGTTCCGGCCTCTTTCCTCTAGATCCCACGGTTCCGAGAAAGTCGGATACCGCAGTCACAGTCTTTGCACTTGTGTTGCGCGATGCTTTTTTTTCTCAGGATCAGGGCAATCGCGCAATACGATCGCGCGCAGCAACGTACTCACGTCTAAGTCGCCCGACGATCTCGGAGGTGGTCGGAATGTCATGGATCTGCGCCACGCCATGCCCGGCGCCCCAGATATCCTTCCAAGCTTTTGGCTTGGAACGACCATCCGAAAAGCTCATCTTGGATTTCTCGCCTTCTCTCAGATTATCGGGATCTAAACCAATACGCTCGATGCTTTCGCGGACGTAGTTTCCGTGCACACCGGAAAATAGATTGCTATAGACGATGTCAGACGCGCCGGCCTTGATCAGCGATTGCTTGTAGTCAGGACCCGCATTGGCTTCCTCGCTGGCGATGAAGCGCGTGCCGATGTAGGCAAAGTCAGCGCCCATGGCCTGCGCCGCAAGAATTGCATCACCGGTGGCGATAGCGCCGGACAGCGCGATGGGACCGTTGAAGCGACGACGGACCTCACCTACCAAAGCCATCGGCGACAGTGTTCCAGCATGTCCACCGGCACCGGCAGCGACAAGAATTAGCCCATCAACACCAGCTTCCAACGCTTTCTCTGCATGGCGGAGATTGACCACATCATGGAAGATAATGCCGCCATAGGAATGGACGGCTTCAACGATCTCCCGCACCGGCGCCCGCAGTGAAGTGATGAAGATTGGCACGCGATGGCGCACGCACGTTTCTACGTCTTGTTCCAGCCGCACATTGGAAGTGTGGGCAATCTGGTTGACCGCGAGCGGCCCGACAATAGCGCCGGGATTGGCCGCCCGAAAGGTGTCGAGCTCCTTCCTGATCAGCGTCAGCCATTCATCGAGCAATTCCGGCTGACGCGCATTCAATGCGGGAAACGAACCCACGATGCCGGCCTTGCATTGGGCTAGCACCAATTCCGGATAGCTCACCGTGAACATTGGCGACGAGATCACTGGCAAGGTGAGGTTCTGCAGGATGGGAGGCAGATGGGGGGCGGTAGTCATGATGGAGGTTCCCTTGAGTTGATTAAGTTCGGCTCAATCTAGCGACACACCGGAAAGTTTCACGCGTTCGCTCTGGATTTTTCGGTCTTGTGCCAGAAAATCCTTGAAGGCCGCTGGTGTGGATCCCACCGCGACATAGGAGAACGCATCGATATACTTTCTCCGGAAGTCTGGAGACTGGACGATGCGACTGACGTCAGAGGAAATCTTCTCCACTAGCGCGGTCGGCGTGCCATGCGGCGCCACAAGGCCGATGTTGAAGACCGCATTGATCTCCTTGATTCCTAACTCCTTGAAGGTGGGCACATCGGGCAACGCCGCCGAGCGCGTGTCCGCCGAGACGGCGAGGGCCTTGAGCGCGCCGGACTTGACGTGCTGCTCGATCACCGAGACGCCGAGCACGGCGGCGTCGATCTGCCCTGAGATCACTTCTGGGATCAGCGGTGCGGCACCCTTGTAAGGGACGTGTACCATGGTCAGATTCTCGTTATGCGTGAACATCGCCATGGGTAGGTGCGCGATACCGCCAGCGCCAGAGGAGCCGTAGGTCATCGGCTTGCTTGCCGAAACCTTCTTCGCGAGCCCGATGAACTCCTTGAGCGAATTGGCGGGCGAGGTCTTCGGCACGAAGAACACCAACGGCAGTGCCACGAGTCGCGAGACCTCGGCAAAGTCCTTGTCTGGGCTGTACGGCAGCTTCTTGTACAGGAATTGGTTCATGGTTAGCGCAGCTTCCGTGCCAGCAAACAGCGTGTAGCCGTCCGGCGCGCTCTTGGCGACGAACTCGGCGCCGATGATTTCATTGGCGCCAGGCTTGTTTAGCACCACGACCGGCTGCTTCCACGCATCGGCAAGCCGTGGCGTGAGTCCTCGCACGAAGCTGTCCACCGGCCCGCCGGCCGAGTACGGCACAACGATGGTCACCGGCTTGCTCGGGAAGCTCTGTGCCGCTGCGGTGCCGGCCACCGTTAGGGCGACCAGCATGCCGGTCAGTCTGATAAGGGATTGCATGGTGTCTCCTGTTGTTCGTCTCGGGTTGCAATGTGCTACCGCGCGGGCGCCCGCGGACAGGGGCCCCGATTCTCCGATCGGATACCCCGCTGAAATTGATAAAGGGGAAGAGCGGCGATGTGGCGCGCGTTCAGGCGGCCTGGGCGTCGCGCTTGAGTACCAGCACGTCGGTCGTGCCGTCCTGGATCACGCCACCGGTTTGGTCGATTAACTGCAGTCGCCGGTTCACGCGCCCTACGCGCTTGCTGGTGCCGGCCTCTGTTTCCAAAATCTCCATCCTGAGCCGCAGCGTCTGGCCAACAAAAATCGCGGCCGCGAAGGTCCAGTTCTGCAGCGACATCATGGCCACGGCTGATTTGTCAAAGACTCCGAGCTGATGCAGCATGCCGGTGGCCAGTGCGATGCCCAGCGCACCGTGGACCACACGCTGTCCGAAGCGCGTGTCCCTGGCGAAATCCGCGTCGGCATGGATCGGATTCCAGTCTCCAGACAGCATTGAGAACATCGTCAGGTCAGTCTCGGTGATGGTGCGGCCGGTGCTCTCGAACACCTGCCCGCGAAGGAAATCCTCGAAATAAAGCGTAGTCGGCATGAAATTTTTCCGGAGAGGGTTCACGCGCCGGCGGCCGCGACAGGTTCCGCCAGCCGCGCCAGTGCCAGGTCGCGCAGCTTGTTGCGCTGGGTCTTCACGCCGTTGGAGCTCAGCGTGACCGGATAGGCATCGACGAACCAGACACGCGTGGGCACTTTGAACGGCGCCACTTGGGCGCGCATCTGCGCCATGACATCGGTTTCGGCAAGCCGGGCGCCGTCAGTGAGGATAAGAAAAGCGACCACGCGGGTCTGCCCATCGATTTCCACGGCGACCACCTGCGCATCGGCGACACCATCGAAGCGCTTGAGCACGGCCTCGATTTCGACCGGGTTGACCAGGAACCCGCCCAGGCGAATCGCATCGCCCATGCGCGATTCATACACGAAGGTGCCGTCGGCGCGTAGATGGCCAAGGTCGCCGGTTCGGAAAAAGCCGTCGGGACGTACCGCCTCAGCGGTGGCGTCCTGATCGTGGTCATACCCCAGGAACAAGCTGGGTGCGCCGATCTCAATCTCGCCGGACTGTCCAGCCGGCAGCAACGCTCCCGTCTGGACATCACGGATGCGCACGGTGGCATCGCCCCGTGCCACCGGGAGGCCGCCTCCTTCGATGCGCGCCTGCACCGGCAGCGTCATCGGCTGGCAGGAGAACAATGCCAGGACTTCGCTCGATCCGTACAGCCCTGCGAGTGGAATTCCCCGTGCGCAAGCCTCGTGGGCATATTCGGAGAAGCTTGAAGTAAATGCACCGAAGCCGAATAGCCGCGCGGCCGGAAATGGCCGGTCCGCCGGTGCCGTGTCCAGGATGCGGCGATACATCTCATCGCTGCCGAATGTATGCGTGACACGATGGTCAGCCAGCAGCCTGGCGGCCTGCGGCCCGTCAAACGTGTCGACCAGTACCACGGGCGCGCCCCCCGCGAACGCCGCCAGCACGCCGTTCAGCCCGAATACGCCGCAGAACGGCAGCATGGCCAGCATGACCGCGCCATCCGCATCCATGCCATAAGCGTGTGCACAACGCCAAGCATGATCGACGAGCGTGCGTTGGGGGTGCATCACCAGCTTGGGGCCTTTGGTGGTACCCGAGGTTGTGAACAAAATGGCGCAGGCAGTGGGATCGGATTCATCCAGCCCTTGCACCGGCTCGCGCATATGCAAATCGAAAGGCACCACCGGGCGGCCCAATAGACGGGCGGGCGTTGCCGGACTAGCATCCACCACCGCGATGGCTTGCAGCGCGGGCAGCGAGGCGGGATCCATGGCATCGAGAATCCCGGCGAAGTCGATCTTTCGGAAGCCTAGTTGTAGCACCAGCAGGCGGGCGCCGCTCTTTTCGATGAGGTAGCTCACCTCTTCACTACGATAGCGCGTGTTGACCGACACCAGCGTCGCGCCGACGCGCGCCAGCGCAAAGAACAGCGCTAGCCATTCGACGCGATTGACGAGCCACACACCTACCCGGTCTCCCTTGCCGATACCCTGGGCGTCCAACCAAGCTACTGTGCGACGGCACAGCAGATCGAACTCCGCATGGGTGATGGCACGCTCACCCTCTATGAATGCCACCGCATCCGGGTGCTCCGCCAGGTGCGCGTCGATCAGGCTCCACAGATGCGTCTTCATGCGGCCTCCCATATTGCTGCATGCGCAGCATGTTGATTGTTGTTCATCCATACACTTGGTGCCGCTTGTTCAGATCCTGCGCCCGGCATGCTGCCAGTAGCCATCGCGCAGCTTGCGCTTGTGGATCTTTCCGCTTTCCTGGCGCGGCAGTTCGGTGCGCAGTTCGATCACCTTCGGCACCTTGTAAGCGGCGAGCCGGTCTTTCAGCCACGCACGCATTCCCTCCGGATCCAGTCGCGCGCCGTCGGCAGGCTGTACCACTGCCACGACCATTTCGCCAAACTCTTCATGGGGCACGCCAAACGCCGCGCAGTCCGCCACACCCGGCATGCCGGACAGCGCGTTTTCGATTTCGGCCGGGTAGATGTTCACACCGCCGGAGATCACCATGTCGCTCTTGCGGTCGCAGATGAACAGGAAGCCGTCGGTATCGACGTAGCCCATGTCGCCTACGCACGCCAGTCCTTCGCAATCTATCGCGGCGCGCGCCTCAGGGCGATTGTGGTAGGTAAAGTCCGCATATGCAGGCTGGCGCACATGGATGTTGCCAACTTCTCCTGTGCCGAGGCGGCAACCCGCGTCGCTGTAGATGCGCACCTCGGCCTCGCTCACAGGCCTGCCAACCGACCCGGGCTTGCGGATGGCGTCCGCGGACGAAATCACGGTGACCATGCCCATTTCGCTGGACGCATACGATTCATTGATCACCGGCCCCCACCAATCGATCATGGCCTGCTTGACGGCGACGGCAAAGGGTGCTCCCGTGCAGGCGACGAAGCGAATAGACGACAGGTCGTAGCGGTTACGCACCTGTTGCGCTAACGACAGCAGCCGTACGCACATGGTCGGCACAAGGTATAGGTGCGTGATGCGATGGCGCTCGATGGCGCGCAGCGTGGCTTCGGCATCGAAGCGGGGATCCAGCACGACCAGTCCGGTTGCCAGCATGGCCTGCACGCCGTAGAGATTGGGGGCGCCGTGGTAGAGCGGCGCGGACAGGTACACGCGTGCCTCCGCGGAAAAATCGAACACGGCCTTGACGGTATCGCGCAGCAGGCGCGGCTGCTCTGGATGCAGGCCCTGCGCGAGGCGCCGCACGCCTTTGGGCCGTCCAGTAGTGCCGGACGTATAGGCGAAGCGTCCGCGCGGCCGGCGCGACGGACCGCTGTACGCCGCCTGTGCGCTGCGCCATGCCCCATAGCGAAGTGCGTCTGTCGGCACTTCACCGGTGACGCGCGAAGTGGTATAAGCCTGCAAGGCCAACGGTTCTGGCGTGACCGCCAGTACGCGCACCCTTTCCGGGATCGCGGCATGCAGTGTTGCTAACAGGTCCGCCTCGATGAACAGGACACAGGCGCCGCTGTCTTGCAGGATATAGCCCAGTTCATCCACGGTGAACCGCCAGTCCACCGGACAGTGATACGCGCCGACGTGGTTGCATGCCAGCGTGATCTCGAACAGCGCGGGCGCGTTGCGAAGCACGATGGCCACGACATCGTCCTCTCCGACGCCCAGGGCAGCCAGGCCGCTGGCAACCTGCGCGGCGCGGCGTTCGATCTCAGCGCCGTCGAACCGGGTTTCGCCATATTGCAGTGAGGCAACCATCAACGCTCTCCTTTGCGGTACGTGCAGTTATTCGGGCTGCAGCCCGGCATCCTTCACTAGGCGGCCATGGACCGCCAGTTGGTGTTTGATCAGACGACCGAACGCTTCAGGTGAAGAGGGCGTCAAAGGAAAGCCCAGCCGGTCCATCTGTTCGCGTACCTTCGGATTGTTCATCGCGGCAACGAATGCCTGGTTCAGACGGCCCACGGCGTCCTTGGGCATGCCCGCCGGCCCGACCAGACCCGCCCACGGCATGATCTCCAAATCCTGCATGCCGGCCTCGCGCAGCGTCGGCACATCGGGAAGCAGGCTGTTGCGCTGGGCATTGATGGATACCAGCGCGCGCAGTTTGCCCTCGCGCAGATAGGGCGCGCCGATGGTCGTACCGATCATGGCCTGGGTGCGGCCGGCGATCAGATCCAGCATGGCCGGCGGCTCGCCCTTGTAGGGCACCTGGGTCAGCTCGATGCCAGTGAGTGTCTTGAAGTGCGAGAACGCGACCACGCCGGTGTTGTTGCCGGTGCCGTAACTCAGCTTGCCGGGATTGGCCTTGGCGTAGGCAAGGAACTCTTTCAGGTTGCTGGCCGGGACGGCAGGGTTCACGTACAGGAAAAAGCCGAAGCGACCGACATCGGCGATGGGCGTGAAATCGGTCAGCACGTCGTAGGGCGGCTTCTTGCGCAGCGTCGGCACCAACGACAGGTTGCCCGACGTGGCGAGCAGCAAACGGTAGCCGTCCGGTGTCGCCCGGGCCACCTCCTGCGCGGCCACTTGCCCTTCCGCGCCTGGCTTGTTGTCGATCACGATGGGCTGGCCAAGCTGGGCCGATGCCGCTTGGCCGACCACGCGCGCCACTGTATCCGTAGTTGCGCCGGCGGGGAAAGGCACTACTAGCGTGATGGGCCTGACGGGATAGTCTGCCTGCGCATTTGTTGCGATTGTCGCACTACAAAGCAGTAGCGCGGGTATGATCCTCTTCATGTCTCCTCCGCCTTTTTAACAAGCAAATTGGGCTTTGGGAGAGTATTGCATCCACATTTCAGGCACGTAAGCCTGCGCTTGCGCACTGTTGCGTTGCGCGCAGCGCACCAATCGCTGCTCAAACTATGGAACTCGACGCTTACTTGTTTTTCGCCACGGTTGTGGAGTCTGGCAGCTTCATGAATGCTTCGCTCAAGCTTGGCATTGACCGCTCCAATGTCAGCCGGCGAATCCGCAAGCTGGAGAGCGATGTGGAGGCGCAGCTCGTACGGCGGAGCACACGCCGCATGAGTCTGACGGAAATAGGCGAGGCGTTTTACGCGCAATGCGCCGTCATCCGCGCCGAGGTGGAACGTGCGGACGAACTACTGCACACCTTCGGCACTTCCATTCGCGGCCCTTTGCGTGTGAGTTGTCCACCGGCGGTTGGCCGACTGTACTTGACCGCTATGTTTGCCGAGTTCTGCAACCTGTATCCCAAGGTATCGCTGTCGGTGACCTTCAAGGGCGGTGCCGTGGACCTGATGGAAAATGATCTCGACCTGGCTTTGCGGGTCACTAATGACCCTGGCGAACAATGTGTGGCGCGCGCCCTCGCGCCGATCGAATGGATGCTATGCGCGAATCCCGAGTATTTGGAGCGGCATGGTCGACCCGTCACGCCGGAAGATTTGGCGTCTCATACCTGTCTCGGCGTGCGCACACGTGTGGGGCTTGAATATGTGCGAGAAGGCAGTGAGCTCTTGCACAGGGTTCCCATCCAACCGCATTTGGAGTGCTCGGACTATGGTTTCCTCGGCGAAATGGCTGCGGCCAAGCTCGGCATCGGCTTGCTGCCTTCGTATGTCGCAGCAGAACATCTGCAAAGCGGTAGGCTGGAAACCGTCCTGAACGAATACAGGCTAACCCGTTCGCCTGGCGGCACACTGTACGCGATCACGCTCCCCAACCGATACACGCCGCCGCAGTTGCGTGCATTTCTTGACTTTCTGAAATGCAAATTCGAGCAGGGCTTGCCTTGGGAGAAGGACTTGATGCGAACTGGGGCATAGCCCTTGCGAGTGCAAAGCGCAGCTGGAAGCTGCTATTGACATTCGAGTCCGGGCGAAAGAGGGGCAGCTGAAAGCCTGAGCAGTCAGCGCGCAGAGAAGCATGCTCGTCGTAGCAGCGAGTTGGTGCGTTGTAGGCGCCGAAGAGGCGAGACGCTCCCCAAACGGGGATCGCGAGGCCAAGAGCAATCGGGATGAGGTAAGCCCCCCTGATCACTGGCGTCGGAAGGCTTGGCCAGCTGAAGAGTCCGGTCAGCTCCTATTCGAGGTTGGTCGCGCCCTGATCTTGGCGTTGCTTTGTGTTGCCGGAAGCCGTTAAAAAGCCCGGGACGGTGTCTGCCAGGGCCAAGACACACGTCGCTGGGCAATCCAGGGAAACTCTCGCTGAGCGAGCTCGTGGAATTCCTGGTTGGGTCACTGGGCGTGGCATGGGAAATAGGTCTCGGTGAAACCAGTTTCAGGACTATGCATCGGGCGTACCGCAATGTGCCAGCACCTCGGATCCACGCGCTATCGGTTCGCCGCCGGCCTTGCGCCCTGCCGCCGCCCGCGCCGTGCTCACTCGCACGACTGCGCGGTCTGGTGGATCATCTGGCGAAAGCCGCTGAGCAAGGGGTCGTCACTGGCCATGCGGTTAAAGGCGAGCATCACCGGGTTCGCCGGCAGCGGCCGCCGCAGCTTGACGATGCGCAGCAGGCCGAACGCCACATGGCTGCGGGCGACGGACTCCGGTGCGATTGAGACCAGGCTGGTGCCGGCGACCAGGGCCAGGTTCGATTCGAAGGAACGCGTCTCTATGACCGGCCGGATCTTGGGCAGGCCATGCTCGTTCCAGAACGCATCGAAGGTCACGCGCGAGCTGGTCTCGGCTTCGGGCAACGCCCAGCTCTGGCCCGCCAGACGCGACAGCGCAGTGGGACCGGCGGGAATGGTGGGGTGGCCGGCCGCGCAGATGATCACCGTGCGCTCCTGATAGAGGCGCTCCACTACCAGGTCGTCCTCGTCGTTGCCCGTGGCGCTGCGCAGGATGGCGAAATCGAGGCTGCCGGCGGCGATCTGGTCGAACAGCATCTTCGAACTGCCTTCGACCACGCGGAATTGGTAGGGCGTGTCGGCGGCGCGCGCCGATGCGTCGTCCGGCACGGCCGGATAGAGCCGGGCGAGCAGCCCGGGCATCAAGGTGTGCATGGCGCGCGGAATGCAGCCCAGCTGGATCGGCCGCCGCCGCGACTCGGCGATGGTGTCATTCAGGCGCTCGATCGCGCGCAGTGCGAAGCGCGCCTGGGACAACACTGCTTTGCCTTGGGCGGTAGGCAGACTGCCATGACTGGAGCGCTCGAACAGGCGGGCGCCCAGCAAGCCTTCCGCTTCGGCAAGCAGACGCGACAGAACGGGCTGCGGCACGCCGAGTTCGCGCGCGGCGCGATGCACGGAGTGGCTTTCGCCTACAGCGACGAGGGCTTCGATATGGCGGCGCTGCAGCGGTTTGTTCGGTGGGGAGGTCATGGCGCGGGCAGGGTTTGGCGTGGGCCGGCGGGAAGCGGGCAGGTAGCGCTGGCGGGGGATACGAAATCAGTATAACCCGATGCGGAATGTATATCATTTACGCTATCAGGAGCTGGGCTTATATTGGGGCCATTCCAACCCAATATGGAAAGACAGCCACCATGACACGCATCTCCGTGACGCCGCTCCAGTCCAGCCTCGGCGCTGAAGTTAGCGGTATCGACCTGCGCCAGCCGGTCGATGACGAAGTCTTGGCCGAGCTTCAGCAGGCCTGGGCCAAGCACCTCGTGCTGCGCTTTCGTGGCCAGGCGTTGTCGGATCCGGAACTGCTGGCCTTCAGCCGGAAGTTTGGCGAGCTCGATCCACCCGGTCCAAACCCCTATGGCAAGCCCTTCCTTAGTGAATTCCCCGAGATCAATGTGATCTCCAATGTCAAGGTCGATGGCATGCCGATCGGCAACCTGGGCGACGGCGAGGCGGTGTGGCATTGCGATATGACCTATGTCGAGCGGCCGCCACGCGCCGCGTTGCTGCACGCGCTGGAAATCCCGCCCGGCGGTGGCGACACTTTCTGGTCGAATATGTACCTTGCCTACGAAACCCTGCCTGACCATACCAAGGCACTGATCACGGGGCGGCACGCCATTCACGACGCCACCTACAACAGCGCCGGCATGATGCGCAAGGGCATGAAGGAAGTGACCGACCCGCGCGAGGCTCCCGGCGCGCATCATCCGCTGGTAATCGTACATCCCGATACGCGCCGCCCGGCATTGTTCCTCGGCCGCCGCCGCAACAGCTATGTGCTTGGCATGGACCTGGCCGACAGCAATGCACTGCTGGATGCGCTTTGGGAGCATGCCACCCGGCCCGAGTTCACCTTCCGGCAGGTGTGGCAGTTGCACGACCTGATCCTCTGGGACAACCGCTGCACGCTACACCGCCGCGACGCCTTTGACCCGAATGCCTCGCGCATCATGCACCGCACTCAGATCAAGGGTCCCGCCATCGAAGCCTTCGAGCCGGCCCCGGCGGGCTTGGCGCTGGAGTCGTGAACATGGACGGCTTGCACCTTCCCATTCGCCGCGTCGAAGTGTTCGGCGTGGCCGTGCCCTTGGTCGGCCCCGGCTTTCGCAATGCCTATGTGACCAAGACCGTGCAGAAGAGCGCGCTGGTGCGCCTTACCGCGGAAGACGGCTCCATCGGGCTGGGTAATATCGATCCCTCTCCAGGTTATTCGGTGGAAACCATCGAACAGTCGCTGCTGGCCATCCGCGACGAACTGGCGCCGCTGGTGCAAGGCTGCGACGCCGGCAATCCGCATCAGGTAATGGCGCGCATGAACCAGGAGCGCTCAGGCTACCTTGACGCCAAGGCGGCCATCGAGATGGCCTGTGTCGACATGCTGGCGCGCCGGCTCGATATTCCCGTGCACCAGTATCTGGGCGGCGCCGTGGTCGACACGGTGCGCTTCAATGCGTGGATTGGCATTGTCCCGCCCGACGATGCGGCGGCCGAGGCACGCAAGTGGTTCGACCGCGGCTTCCGCTCGGCCAAGATCAAGGTCGGCGGCGGCATCGAGGCCGACCGCGACCGCCTGATGGCGGTGCGCGAAGCGGTCGGGCCGACCATGGCTCTGCGCGCCGACGCGAATGCCGGCTACAGCGTCGAGGAGGCAATCGCGCTGGGCCGCCTGCTGGAACCGGCCAGGCTGCAACTGCTGGAACAGCCGGTTGCGCAAGACGACCTGGCCGGCATGGCAAGGGTGCGGCAGGCCATCGGCATCCCGGTGATGGCCGACGAATCGATCACTGATCATGCCAGCTTGATCGCGGTGATCCGTGCCAATTGCGCCGATATCGTCAAGCTCAAGGTAATGAAGCAGGGCGGCTTCCTGACTTGCAGGCGCATGCTGGAGACTGCCAGCGCCGCCGGCATGAAGGTCGTGATCGGGCACGGGTTTGGCCTGGGTGTCAACACGGCGGCGGAAATCATGCTGGCCTGCACCAGCACCGATGTACTGGAAGGGCTGGAATGCGTCGGGCCGCTGAAAACCTCGGACGACATCGTGACCCGCAAGCTCGATATCAGCAGCGGCTCCGCCCCGGTTCCGGCCGGTTGCGGACTCGGGGTCGAACTCGACGAGGAGAAGGTGGAGCGCTACCGGTTTGAGTTCTAGGTTCCGGCCTGGCGTCGGATCCGGCGCCACGCGCAGTTGCAGCGGCAGAACATATATAACCACGACAAAGTGGTACCAGGAGACAAGCATGTCCATTCGGAAGCTCTCTGTTCTTGGCGCGGCCTTGTCGTTGCTCGCCGCGATCACGGCGGCGCCGGCCCGTGCGGGCGACTGGCCCGCCAAGCCGGTCACCATCCTGGCGCCATTTGCCGCGGGCGGCACCGTCGACCTGGTGGCGCGCGTATTGGCGGTGAAACTGGGCCGTGAACTCGGCCAGCCCTTTGTCGTCGATAACCGGGGCGGCGCCGGTGGCACCATCGCTACGGCCATGCTGGCGCGTGCCGCTCCCGACGGCTATACGCTGATGATCCACCACATGGGCCTGGCCTTCAGCGACTCGCTCTATAGCCATCTTCCCTACGACACCAAGAGCGATATCCTGCCCGTCGCGTATATCGGCGCCACGCCAAACGTCCTCGTGGTGACCAAGACCCTGCCGGTCAAGACCATGGACGATTTCCTGGCGCTGGCCAAGGCCAAGCCGGGCTCGATCAATTACGGCTCCGGCGGCATTGGCAGCGCCGGCCATCTGCCCATGGCGGTGCTCGGCATGATGACCGGGACCCAGCTCCAGCACGTGCCTTACAAGGGCTCCGGCCCGGCGCTGACCGAGCTGGTATCCGGCCAGATCCAGTCCATGCTGCTGACGATTCCCGCGGTGATGCCCTTTATCAATTCCGACATGGTCCGTCCGATCGCCACGTCGGGCAAGAAGCGCTCGCCGGCATTGCCCAACCTGCCGACCATGGAGGAAGCGGGCATCAAGGGCTTCGAATACGCGCCGTGGTATGGCTTTTTCGCGCCCGCCGGCACGCCGCCGGCGGTGGTGCAGAAGCTGCATGACGCGGTCGGCAAGATCCTGCGCGATCCTGAAGTGGTGGCGAAACTCAGCCACGAGGGGATCGAAGTGGAAGCCATGCCGCGCGAGCGGTTTGCCAGCATCGTCGATGCCGACAGGGTGCGCTGGGGCAAGACCATCAAGCAGCTTGGCATCAAGACGCAATAGGGCGGATCAGCGATGCGCGCGAATCGGCCAGAAGGCGGCGACGCCCGTTGCGAGCCCATTTCCCCCGCCGACCTTTTCGTGACCTTCACCCTGCTGGGGCTGCAAGGATTCGGCGGCGTGCTGGCCGTGGTGCAACAGGAACTGGTAGAGCGCAAGCGCTGGCTGACGCGCGAGGAATTCGTCGAGGACTGGGCGGTGGCGCAGATCATGCCGGGCCCCAACGTAGTCAACATGGCGCTGATGATCGGCGGCCGCTCGTTCGGTCCGGCCGGTGCGATAGCGGCGCTGGCGGGCATCCTGGCACTGCCGCTGGTGCTGGTGGTGTTGCTCGAGATACTGCATGCGCGCTTTGCCGACCACGCCGGCGTGGCGGGCGCGCTGCGCGGTACAGGGGCAGTGGCTGCGGGGCTGTTCGCGGCCGCCGGGCTCAAACTGCTGAGCGCGTTGCGTGCCAATCCGCTGGGCCGCCCGCTTGCCATCGCCTTGGGCGCCGCGTGCTTCTGCGCCGTGGCGCTGCTGCGCTGGCCCCTGGTCTACGTGCTGCTGGGCCTGGGCACCGTCGCCTGCCTGCTCAGCTATCGGAAGCTCAAGCCGTGAGCGGGGCACCAATGCTGACGCTGGGCTGGGGCGACTGGCTGAACCTGTTCTCCCACTACCTCTCGCTGTCATTGCTGTCGATCGGCGGCGCCATCACCACGGCGCCCGACATGTACCGTTACCTCGTGGATCAGCAACACTGGCTCAGCGACTCCCAGTTCAATGCATCGGTGACGATCGCGCAGGCAGCGCCTGGACCAAATGTGCTGTTTATCGCACTCCTTGGATGGAATATCGGCATGAACGCGGGCGGCATTCCCACCGCCTTGCTAGGCGTGGCACTAACCATGTCTGGCATCCTGCTGCCCAGCTCCACGCTGGCCTACGTCGCTGCCCAATGGGGCCACCGCAACCGCGGCTTGCGCGGCGTGCAGGCGTTCCGGCAGGGCATGGCGCCGATCGTGGTCGCGCTGCTGATCGCGACGGCGTGGACGCTGGCCAGCGCCCACGACAACGCCGCGCGGGACTGGCGGCTATGGCTGTTGACGGTGCTTACCGCCCTCATCATCTGGCGCTTCCGGCTTCACCTGCTGTGGCTGCTCGCCGTGGGTGCCGTGCTTGGGTGGTTCGGGCTGGTTTGACCGCCGGCGCCATGAAGCGCGCAACGCCCTTCGAATCGGGCTTCGGTCCATCCATCTATCCTCCGTTGATAACGCCTGGAAGAATGAGCTACTCGGCCGCGAGGCGTCCGCATCCATGAAACGCCACCGCGATCTGCCGTCGGATCCCGACAACCGGCAATCTCTGACCAATCGAGAGAAGACACTGCTGGTTGATGCCCTGAGATAGACGTACAGCTTGGCGGAGCTTCTCGCAGAAGTTGGCCTGGCACGCAGCTCCTACTTCTACCATCGAGCCCGTCTCGATGCCGCGGACAAGTACGTCGAAGTGCGTCGCGCCATGACGGATATCTTTGAGTGCAATCACCGCTGCTACGGCTATCGCCGAATGCAGGCGTCGCTGAGCCGACAGCGCGTGCGCATCTCAGAGAAAGTCGTGCAGCGCCTGATGAAGCAGGAGCGCTTGGTTGCCGCAGCGCCTAAGCGGCGCCGATATGGCTCGGGAGATCAGTCCGGCGCCTGAAAACGTCGTCAACCGCGACTTTGGTGCAGCAGCGCCCAACGAAAAGTGGCTCACGGACACCACGGAATTCCAAATCCCCGCCGGTAAGGTGTATCTGTCCCCGGTGATCGATTGCTTCGACGGCATGGTCGTCAGTTGGTCGATCGGCACGCGCCCAGACGCGGATCTGGTTAACTCCATGTTGGATACTGCCATCGAGACGGTCGCGCCTGGCGGTGACCAGCCTATTGTGCACTCAGACCGTGGTGCCCACTATCGTTGGCCTGGCTGGCTGTCTCGTATTGCTAACGCGAAGCTGATCCGTTTGATGTCGCGCAAGAGGTATTCGCCCGGCAACGCGGCGTGCGAAGGCTTTTTCGGAAGGTTGAAGAACGAGCTGTTCTATCCGCGGAGCTGGCAATCCACCACCATTGGGCAATTCATTGAGGCACTGGACTCGTACATCCGGTGGTACAACAAAAAGCGGATCTAGATCTCGCTGGGCTCTCGCAGCCCCGCCGAGTACCGAAAAAGCTTTTAGGATCCTCTGCTTAACCAGTCCAAGTTTTTGTCCGTTTTTGTCCGCATCCCCTGCCGCGTTCCCTGGGTCAGAATTCGGTGCAAATCAACACTGGGTCGCACGAATGACGATCTTCAACAACAATCGCCCGGCGTTGTTAGCTGGACCAAAAACGCAATTGATCGCCAACAGTTGTACCCAACGACTAGAATATACAGTTCAGCAGGAGGGGCCGCTTGCCAGGGAAGCGCTGCGGCGTGAGGGTCGGCCGCCAGGCCCCTGCAAGCGGGAGCGGGACGCCCATCCCATCCGCTGGCGCGCCGGCGAGGCTTCCTGTTGAACATCGCTCCTGCGGGCAACTCGGCGTGGGTGGGCGGCACGACCCGCGTGCCGAACCCACCCCCGCTCGCGTGGCGAACGCCGAGCTGTCCATCCGCTGTGCTGGCAGAACAGCATCGCGAGGGCCGAGTGACGGGGGCTGTGAATTTTTTCACGAACGTAAAGATATTCCGGGCGTGCCGGCACTGGGGGCCAATGGAGCATATGAGGCGCGTAGGGCAAGGCCTGGAACAGGAAGCGCAGGGCGCGACGATGGTGGCTGCGGTGCTGTCCGCGGCAGCTTAACAGGGAGCAATGGGTTCCAGTCGTCGAGCGTGGGATGCAATGCCGGATCGCGCTTCGTCAGCGCACTACACGCGCGCAGGTGCACGCACCCCCAAAGTACAAATCAGTTGGGTTTCGGCTGGCTGCGATAACGCGCGCGCCGCACGTCGGGCTTGTAGTCCCTGTGCTCGTTTCGCCTCGGCCTGCGCAACGTGTCCCGCTTCCCACGCCGCCAGATCCACGCGCGCGGCACCTTCCACCAGGCAGGTCCAGTAGTTGGCGCCGCGGCACCAGCTCCGGGTCCGCGTCGCGCAATACCGACTCCGACAGGTCAAGTTCCTGCGCGCGCGGGAGGAGATCCTCGAAGAGGCCGATCTTGAGGGTACCTTGGGCGCAGGACTCTTCGGAAAGGTTTGTGGGAACTGTTGCTGCAACTTCACGATGGCTTGCAGCACCGGACCGACGGGCTTACTAAGTAGTTATCCCCAAGCCCAGAACGCGAATCAGAGCCCGGAATTTTTCTTCGTTCTCCAGCCTGACTACCAGTTGTCGATCGCCTGCGCGCAGACACAGGCCGGCGGCTTCTTTACGCGTGGCAATCATGGCGGCGGTTTCTGCATCTTCACAATCGATCAGTAGTGTGGTGCCTATGATTCGCAGTGCTTTGCCCTGTTTCTGGCTGGTCTTGATGAAGGATTCCACTTTTTCTGGCAGGGGCTGGTCATCCCGAGCCTGAAGAAACGCGCGAAGTTCCGCGATGTCATGTCCTTTTTCAATGGCATCAAGGGCCTTTTGACGGTCGAGTCGCCAACTTTTCCCCGCCTCCTCTATGGACCAAGTGTCCAGTGTCAGGGATTCTTCCGCCGACAGGTGGCCTCCCACGACATTCACTTGTAAACTAGATGAAACCGAAAGCCTGACGCTGAGCTGGATCGGAGTGGGCGTGTAGTCCTCGCCTACGCCGAGGCAATACGCACCCAGCGGCGTCAGCCGGAAATAGACCAGGCCATCGTAGCGGCTGAGGAATTCCAGGTCGTCCGTCCCCCACACGTTGCCAAAGTCTTGCCGGGCCTCGCTGGGGTCAATGTAAGCGACGTCGATGATGCCTAGGGTAGCGACGTATTCGAACAGGAAACAGAGCAGATAGCGGAACTGCAGAATTGCCCAAGCATTGGGGCCGTCGTAGCCCAGGCTGCCATATTGCTGATCGACGATGTAGAGCTTCCACGGGTCGTGCGCAACGTCAAATGTGTGACCGGTGGCCTGCATGAATCGGGAAAAGTCATCGACATTGATCCAAGCCCCGACCGGGCAGCGCTGCAGGATTTCGTTGATAACGGCACGACGCGGTGCCGCGGCAGTCATGACGCGGCCCTTCGATTTCTGGCCCTTGATGATGTCTATGCGACTGAACTCGTCGAATTGACTGGATTTAAGCCACTTTCTCCAAATTGTGCGCAACACGCTGGCTGGGGAGGCAGTCAACGCTTTCAGCCCCGCCGTGCTCAAAGCCAGTTTGCTACCATTCCGTTGCACCAGTCCGGCGGCCTGAAGCAGCAGCGGCCACGAAAACGCCTTAAGCGGCCCAATGTCTAGATCCCTTTGATCTTGCTTGGGCTGGTGGGCGTAGAAATCGCCACCGACCAGCTTCTCCGTCAATAGGCGCAGCGTCGTCGCGCCGGGGAGCGATGTCTTGTCGCTGACCTGGATCTTGCCCTGATCCGCTAGCCGTAGCAGAACCGACAGATCCACAATTGCATCGCGCTCGCTGCTTCGCACCGTCAGCGGATCTTCACCGCGCATCTCAGGAAGCGTACCGATCGTGTTCAGTCGGATGGGCTCAGGCTGAGGCACCAACGGCCTTAGTCGCTCGCATAGATCGACGGGCAGACTGTAACCCCCATCTTCATGGTACAAGAAAAGGCCCAATGCCGTCGGCGGTCCATAATGCGAATAGCGGCGGCCATTCTCCTTGATCGTGAAATCGGGCAGCCGCCCGTATTTCGCCTGGAACCGCGTTTCATGAAAGAGGCCGTCTGTGGCATACATGGTCTCCGCTACCGCCAACCGCTGAGTCTCGTCCAGACGCGCCCAGAGCGCGTGCAGTCCATCCCCAGAGAGCGTTCGCAGGATCTCCCTGACCAGTTCGTCCTTCTTACCGGCGCGGGCAGCGTCAGGGAGCCAACGCATAAGTGACTTCAATTGGTCGTTGGTGAGACGAGCAAGCACTTCCTTCAACGTGTTCATGGGAAAAATTGGGAATGACATCCAGGGGTGTGACTATAATTTATCTTCAGCATCGCCGGTTCACTCGTGGCGTTAGCGTGTGCGCGAAGCTCTGGAGCGTGCGGCGGCTCCAATTTTTGGGGGAACACGGATGTTGGAGTAAAACCTGTGCCTGAGAAATGGGCGAGTATCGCCGCGTGACAGGGTAGGATGCCAGTCCCGTCAGCATTTCAGCAGCAAGACACTGCGGTCTGTCCATGCCAGCAAGCTCACCCAATATCGCACCGAAGTCCGAGCTGGATCGGCTCGCGGGACTGGTCGAACGCGTCACATTCCACAATGCCGACAGCGGCTTTTGCGTCTTGCGCCTGAAGGTCAAAGGCGAGCGTGATCTCATCACCCTGGTCGGTCATACCCCAACCGTGGCGCCAGGAGAGTATGCCTCTGCGTCGGGTACGTGGGTAACGGATCGCGAGCACGGCAGGCAGTTCAAGGCCGTATTCGTCAAAATTTCACCACCGAACACCTTGAGCGGCATCGAACGTTACCTCGGGTCAGGCATGGTTAAAGGCATCGGCCCGGTGTATGCCGGTCGGCTGGTCAAAGCCTTCGGCGCTGCAGTGTTCGACATCATTGAGCAGACACCCGCTCGGCTTCGCGAAGTCGAGGGGATTGGGGAGATCCGCGCCAAAAAGATCACCTCGGGCTGGGCCGATCAGAAGATCATTCGCGAGATCATGGTCTTTCTGCATGGGAACGGTGTCTCCACATCGCGTGCCGTGCGTATCTTCAAAACGTATGGCCAGGACGCGATTGCGATTGTCACGGAGAATCCTTACCGATTGGCCAGTGACATTCGTGGTATCGGATTCCTGTCGGCCGATACCATCGCCCAAAAGATCGGTATTGCACGTGACTCGCCGCTGCGCGCGCGGGCGGGCGTCTCGTACGCGTTGTCAGAAGCGGCGGGAGACGGCCACTGTGGCCTGCCGCGGAGCCAGCTCGTGTCGCTTGCCGTGAAACTGCTCGAAATCCCGCAACCCATCATTGAGGATGCGATCGACCAGGAGTTGGCAGAGGAAGTCGTGATCGCGGATACCGTTGACGGCGTGCCGAGCGTCTTTCTGGCGCCGCTGTACCACGCCGAGCGCTCCATCGTCGCACAGGTCAAACGCCTGGCGTCCGGATCGCCACCGTGGAGCGCCTTTGATGCCGACAAGGCCATCCCGTGGGTTGAGAAGAAGCTTGCTATTGACTTGGCCGATAGCCAGAAGCAAGCCATCCGTCTGGCCTTGTCGTCAAAGCTGCTGATTATCACCGGTGGTCCCGGTGTGGGCAAGACCACACTGGTCAATTCGATCTTGACGATCCTGCGTGCAAAACAGGTGAAGGCGCTGTTGTGCACGCCGACTGGACGGGCGGCCAAGCGGTTGTCGGAATCTACCGGGCTTGAAGCGAAGACCATCCACCGGCTGCTTGAAGTCAATCCCGCCAATGGGCAATTCAAGCGCAATGAGGAGTCGCCGTTGGTTTGTGATCTGCTGGTGGCAGACGAGTGCTCGATGGTCGACGTGCCGTTGGCGCACCAGTTTCTCAAGGCCGTGGCGTCCACCACAGCGATGATCTTCGTCGGCGACGTGGATCAACTGCCGTCGGTTGGCCCCGGACAGGTTCTCGCGGATTTGATCGAAGCGGGCGCAGTGCCTGTCGTGCGCTTGACTGAGGTGTTCCGGCAGGCTGCCACTTCGCGCATCGTCCGAAGCGCCCACCAGATCAATCAAGGGCTGTTCCCAGCCTTGCCGGAAAAAGGCGAAGAGTCGGATTTCTATTTTGTGCCGGCGGACGAACCCGAAGAGATTGCCCAGACTGTCGTCGACCTGGTCAAGACCCGGCTACCAAGGAAATTCCATCTGGACCCGGTACGCGATATTCAGGTGCTGTGTCCGATGAATCGCAGTCTCACCGGTGCTCGCGGCATCAATCAGTTGCTGCAGGAAGCGCTGAACCCGCCGGGTGAGCGCAGCATAGAGAAGTTCGGCTATCGCTTCAGTGTTGGCGACAAGGTCATGCAGATCGAGAACAATTATGACAAGGATGTCTATAACGGCGACATCGGGTTCGTGACCGACATCGACCCCGATGAGCAGGAATTGACCGCGAGCTTTGATGATCACGTCGTCACGTACGCGTTCGGCGAACTAGATGAACTGGTGCTGTGTTACGCGACGACCATCCACAAATCCCAGGGATCGGAATATCCGGTGGTGGTGATTCCGATCTCGACGCAGCACTATATGATGCTCAAGCGAAATCTGATCTACACCGGCATCACGCGTGGCAAACGCCTCGTTGTATTGGTCGGACAAAAGCGTGCCCTGGCGATTGCTATCAAAGGCAAGCAGACCGAACGTCGTTGGTCGAAACTCGCAGAATGGTTGCATCTGTGACGCGCTCGGCGTCAGTCTGTTCGCTTGGTGCGCTGAACGGGCGTTGCTATTGGCCGACGGTCACGATTGAATGGAATGGTGGCCCCCCCAAAAAAATCAGTTGGATTTCGGCGCTGTCGCCGGTCGGGACAATGCTCGCGCCGTGCGCTGGGATTGCAGGTGCTGCGCCCGGGTCGCATCGGCCGGTGCAACGTGTCCCGTCGCCTGGCCCGCCAGATCCACGCGCGGGGCACCTTCCACCAGGCAGGTCCAGTAGCGGGTGCCGCGGCACCAGGTCCGGATCGCGTCGCGCAATACCGGCTCGGTCAGGCCAAGTTCCTGAACCTCGGCCGCCCGCAAGCCCCCTAGGTACAGCACGGTCAGCAGCCAACGGCAGCGCGCGGCGTGCAGCCGCTCGCGCTCGGTCGCACCTTCGATCCTGCCCGGCATGGCATCGATGGCGTCCTTGACCGCCTGCCACATGTCGTGACGCAGGTAGCGCGTGATACGCGGCGTGGCCGCGCCGCGCCGGCTGCGCGCCAGCGAGACCGGGTTGCCGGCCAGGTAGCCGGCGTCGACCAGCCAGGCGAACAGGCCATTGAGCTTCTTCGCGCGGGGCGGTTTTGGCCAAACCAACTACGCTGCAGCCAAGGCCGGTATGCATGGTTTCGCGAAGTCGTTGGCGGGCGAGGTCGCCAAGAATGGTGTGACCGCCAACACCGTTTCGCCCGGATTCATCGCCGCCAAGATGGTGATGGCTGTACCCCAGGAGATTCTGGATACCAAAGTTATTCCACACATCCCAGTTGGCCGTCTGGGTGAGCCCGAGGAGGTCGATGCGTTGGTCGTGTATTAGTGCTCCCGCGAAGCCTTCTTGACCGGCACAAACATTGCCATCAACGGTGGTCAGCATCTGCATTAAGCTGGTTTGCCCGGGCCCAAACAGGGCCGGGCATCATGCAACGCCACGCTGGCCGCTGCGTAGGTAGCTACCGCACTAGGCCAATTGCTCCGCGCCCTGGTTGTTGCGCGAGGGAATTGTGCGACACAACCCTATCGGGTGCTCATGTATGCGGCAAACAGCGCCGGCTGCAAACCGCGCAATTCCTTGCGTCGTTCAACTAGTTCATGGTGGCGACCGTGCCGCTCCAAGTTCAGCAGTTCGAGCAGCAAGCGCATCGCACGCTCGGGCGAGCTTTGAGTCGACTGTTGTGTCTGACGCAGTAGGTTCGCGAGGCCAGGCTTCTCGATCAACGCCCAGGCGGGAAACCACACCAGATCCTCGACGGCACCATCGCCCTCGAAGCGAGAGTCGAACGTCTTGCGCAGCGTAGTCAGACAGGAGTCCTTTAGGCGGTGCATCAGTCCGTCAAGACGGCTTGCCGAAAGCCATGCGAGCTCGGCCAACAGCGGCCAGATGGTTTCCAGTCCGTTCTGATGATATTGCGCCTCTGCCATCCAGCAAAGCGTAGTTGGAATGCGGCGCCACGATGCAATACGTGCGATGGCTTCTTGTGCCGCGACCCAGTCCCCGACCTTGATCCACAAGGGCACTGCATGGGCATCATGCTCGTTGCGGCACAACGGCAAGTGCGCAGCTGCGTGCGCAAGCGCTCGCCAAAACGGCGTGAGCCATGCGCTGCCGGCAGTGTCACCGAACACGCGGGCAGCAGCGGGCATGACCTCGCGGGCTATCTCGCCACGCGCATGTCGCAGTGCATCGTGGTCGCCAAGGCGCTCTGGCACTTGTTTCTCGAGGGCCCAAGTCAGCGTATTCAGCGCAGGAAGAAGATCGTCGGAAGGACACTCGCTGAGCAATAGCTGCAGCGCCCCACGCGCAGCAACTGCATCGCGGCGCTGCAGGGCGTCGGCAACATCGTTGCGTAGCATCACATCGCGGCTGTCAGCAAAGATATCGAGTTGCATCCACTTCACGTGACCGTTCAAGGCATGAGGAGGGATTCTAATCCATCTGGCTACTCAGGCGCAGGTGGGGAGTGGCGCATCCGCGGCGACCAGTCGGAAGTGCTTACTCTGTCCATACCGAATCCACTTCCCGCATCAAGCGCCCGGCGAGAATATAGTCGCCCAGCTTGGATGCCTTTGCCTCGAGGCTCTCCAGCTCAGCGGCAGGCAGCTCGGACAGATCAAATTGACAGTAGAGGTTTCGTTGTCGGAAGGTCGTTTTTGGCCGCATCAGGCCGGCGACCAATGCCGTCGTCGATTTGACTGCGATGTTCTCTTGCCCGCGATATTCCACGCGGATCCCTGCCTTCTGGCCGAGCCGACCCAGTTCAATCGCATCCTGCCAGCCAGCCTCATAGTCCAGCTCCACCACGGTCACGCCTTCCGTCCCCAGGAGTCTTAGTGCCTCCCCTTTGCTGCCAGCTCGTGCTGTCGCCATTGACTTCTCCACTCACATTCTTGGCGCATTTGGGCAACACCCTGTGCTCCCAGAGTATTGTAATCGCGGGCGGAGCGTCGAGCCCGATAGCCCTTTCCGGCGATTGACATCTGCAGGGGCTGTGGCATGTGGACAGACCAGGTGGGCAAGGGGAGGGAGCAGCGATGTCGCCGCTCTATCAGGCTGGGCGTCATGCTGCGGATGCAGTCCTCGATCGGTGCGGAAATGCCATTCGCTTGGCGTGCTGACGCGCCTTCCGCCTGGCTGAGAGCTATTGTCTCGATTCAGCTTGGTGACGACGTCTTCAGTTTGGATCGCGCCTGTGGCGCACGCTTCGTTTGCAGTTGCTGCGCACGTTTTGCATCCTCCGGTCGGACGTGCCCAGCCTCCTGGCTGGCCAGCTCCACCCGCGATGCGCCTTCGATGAGGCATGCCCAGTAGCGGGTGCCGCGGCAGATTGCATCGCGCAATGCCGGCTCCGTCAGGCCAAGTTCCTGCGCGTGCGGGACGAGGTCCTCGAAGATACCGATCTTAAGCGGTACCTTGGGTGCCGGACTCTTCGGAAAGGTTTGCGGGAGGCGTTTTTGCAGCTTCACGATGGCTTGCAGTACCGGATCGACAGGCTTAACGGGTTTCGCTGGGCGGGCCGAAACCTTCGGGGATGCACGACGCGTCTTGGCCGGTGGCGCGGCCTTCGCCTGCTTTGCCAGTTGTTCCTTCAGTGCCGCCAGTTGTTCGAAGCCCATCGTGCCCAGCCCTTAAAAACGCCGCGCAATTGTAGCAGTCCCTCGCAATTCGCCTCGCCGCCCACGCCGCAGCGGGGCTGGGCATTGACCAAAGCAGGCATGCAGGCCAGACCGGCGCCCATCACCCTTCGCGCGTCCACCCGATCCGGTGGCGTTCCTGCGTGGCCTCATGCCGCGCATCGTCCTCGGTATGCAGATAAACGCTGGTCGTGGCGATGGAAGCATGCCCGAAATTGTCCCTCACGAAACGCA
>NZ_JFJV02000106.1:31615-59849 GCF_000611145.1 Cupriavidus sp. SK-3
TCGGCCATCCCGAAGACTTCCTTCAGCACCAGGTGCAGCGCACCGCGTGACAAGGGCTTTTCCTTGCCGATGATCGGCAGCACGATGGGGCGGGCGGCAGACCGTGGGCGCTGCGATAGCGCGCCAGCTGTTGAGGATCGTTAATTCCGCTAGCGGTGACCGCTATATCCGCTAGCAATCACATGGATGTAAACCATTGATCTATATTGCGAAACGGCCGTTCAGTGGCGATTTTTGCCGTTGTGCAAGAGCAACGCCATTTTCCGGCCATGTCCAACGATTCCGCTAATACGGCGCGGCAGATCATTAATTCCGCTAACACGGGCTACGCCGAGCCGGTGTCGGCGCAATTCTATTGCCGGCCGGGCAGGGCGGACGGGGAGGGTGATAGTTCGGTAGAGCCATGCGTATGACCTCGCGAAAGATCGGAAAAATGGGGGGTATTCTCGCGGTCCGCGTTCACGCCACGACCTGCGCGCCAGGGATATCTCCATTGAAAGCACTCGCGAGCATCGGCAGGAGAAGAGAATTTTTCCTTCATCTATCCTGGCTGGCATCATTTGCGGAATTTGAGGTCGCCATTAGCCGAAATAACGATCTGCAACAACAGCACCGCCAGCAGGAACGCGCATCTCCGGGCGGAAATTGCCGCATCCCGGCGGCCGCGCCATCAAAGAAGGGGCGGGACATGTAAGAGCCGGCGGAGTCACAGCAGCCCACTATGCTCTCGTCGCTGCACAACGCTCGCGCCTAGCAATATCGATCAGCCGAAAAGACTTTCTCCAGAATCACTCCCAGATCCGACTCGAATTGTTCTCCCTCCCTTTCGAGCCAGTCACAGAAGGTCTTCACCACCGGGTCATGCTGGCGCTCCTGCCGCAGGATCATGAAATAGTTCCGGCAAGGCAGCATCCTGCGGCCAAACGGAATCACCAGTCTGCCGGAAGCCACATCGGAAGCCACCAGCGAGGACGGTCCCATCGCCACACCCAGCCCGTCGAGGGCCGCCTGCAGGGCGAAGTAAAGGTGTTCGAGCTGGAGCGACTGCGCGGGCACCAGGCTGTCTTGCCAGAACGCCTTCAGCCAGTCGTTCCAAACCGTCGGCCGCGCCTGGCAATGCAGCAGCGTGTGATGGCGCAAGTCGCCGATTCCCTCGAGCCTGCCGTCCTTCAACAGGCTCGGCGCGCAAACCGGGAAATGCATCTCAGGGATGAATTTTCGCTTGACCAGGCCGGGCACGGTATCCGGCTCGCGGCGGATGATCACATCGATATCGCCGGACAACTCTTCCACGGGTTCGAGGCCGGACGAGATGTCGACCTCGATGGTCGGGTGCGCCGCCCGGAACGACACCAGCCGCGGAAATAGCCAGCGCATGATGAAGGATGGCAACGCGTTGACTCTCAGCACTTCATGACGACTCAGGCTTCTGGATGCGGAGGCGATCGCTGAGAGCGCGGGACTCACCGAAGCCAGATACAGCCGTCCCTGGTCGGTCAACTGAACGCTCTGTCCGAGCCTGCGGAACAAGGGCACGCCCAGCCATTCCTCGAGCGTCTTGACCTGGTGACTGACGGCGCCGTGCGTAACACAGAGTTCCTCGGCTGCACGAGTGAAGCTCAGGTGCCGGCCGGCCGCCTCGAATGCCCGGATGGAGTTTAGTGGGGGAAGGCGGCTCATAGTCGTTAGAAAATCTCACACTGGTTGTCAGATTATATGCTTTGCCCTCCCTTTATTTCCCGTGATTCAATGCACTCCCGTTCGCTGCATGCCGGAGTTTTTCGGCGACTGGTGATGCCGGCCAGCGGCGTACCCGAGCGGCAGCGTGCGATGTGAGATTTTTGCACCGGGCCAGTTGAGCAGGGCACGCGATCCCATATCAGGCCATATCCGAATCGCTGCGCGGCAGCGACAGAACATATCAATGCATGAGGAGACCACGTGCTGAGCGGCAAGACCATTCTCGACCTTACCTGGGTGCTGGGCGGCCCTTTCGCAGGCCAACTACTGGCGCAGCTTGGTGCCGAAGTCATCAAGATCGAGCCGATAGACGGCGACTTTGCGCGTTCGGTCCCGCCCCTGTCGGACACGCAGGACTCGGCCTTTTTCTTGTCTGTCAACCGCGGCAAGAGGAGTGTAGCGCTGGACCTGAAAACCCCGGAAGGCAAGGAGGCCTTCTACGCGCTGGTGCGTACCGCCGATGCCGTGATCTATGGCTTCGCGCCGGATGTGCCGCGCCGGCTCGGGTTGGACTACCCGTCCTTGAAGGCCATCAATCCGCGCATCGCGGTTGCGCAGATCGTCGGGCTGGATGACAAGGGTGCCTACGCCAAGGCGCCGGCGTTCGACCTCGTGTTGCAGGCCATGGCGGGCGTGATGGACATCACGGGCGACGAAGGCGGCCGGCCCGTGCGGGTCGGCTACCAGGTGGCGGACCTTGCCGGCGGGCTGTACCTGGCGCTGGCGACGGTGGCGGCCATGCTGAAGGCGGAATGCACGGACGTGGGCGAACACGTGCAACTCTCGCTGTTCGACGCACAGATCGCGATGTTGAGCTGGCAGGCGCAGGGCTTCCTGTCGTTCGGAAAAGTGCCATCGGCGCTGGGCGCGCGGCACGCGATGATCGCACCGAGCGATGCCTACCCGACAGCCGACGGCCGCTATATTGCCGTGGCACCAACTGGCGAGGCGTTCTGGCAGAAGTTCTGTACCGCCATCGGCCGCGACGGCCTGATCGACGACCCGCGCTTCGCGAGTGCTTCCGCCCGCATCCAGCACGTGGAAGAACTGACGGCGGAACTGTCCAGCACCATGCGTACCCGGGCCGCCGCCGAATGGGAAGCCTTGCTCGCGGATGCGCGCGTGCCGGCAGCGGTGATCAAGCGTGTCGACGAAGCGCTGGCGCACCCCCTCATCGAAGCCCGCAGCATGGTAGAGACCACGGCAAGCCGCAGCGGCGACAAGTCCGCCCGCCTGCTCGGCAATCCCTTCAAATATGCCGGTGCCGCGCCGCTGAGCTACCCGCCCGCGCTTGGCGAAGACACGGTCGCCGTTTTGATGGAGCGGGCGGGATACAACGCCAGCGATATCGAGCGCATGGAAGCAGCCGGCGCGATACGTACCGCGCAAGCGGAATCCTGATATGGACCTGACCCAGGAATTCGACCAACTACTGGACACGAAGGCCCGCCAGTTGATCACGGCGGCCCGTGAGTTTGCCGTGGAAACGGTGTTGCCTGCCTCCCGCCAGGCAGCCGGGGCGCACGAGTGGGCCAGCGCGACGATCCGCGCGGCCTGCGGCATCGGCCTGGCCGGCATGGAAATCCCGGTAGCGCTTGGCGGGCACGGCATGCGCTATTTGGTGCGGGCCCGCGTGGCAGAGGAACTCGCACGTGTCGATTTTCCCTTCGCGTTCGCGCTGATCAACCATCACAATGCCGCGGCCCGGATCGCCGCCCACGGGACCGCGGTGGCCAAGGACCGCTTCCTGCCGCCCATGCTCGCCGGCGACTCTGTGGGTTGCACCGCAATGTCCGAACCGGAGGCTGGCAGCGATTTCGCCGCTATCACCACCACCGCGAGCCGCGTGACTGACGGCTGGCGCCTGGATGGCGTCAAGCGCTGGATCGCCAATGCCGCCGGCGCCGATGTGTTGCTGACCTTCGCCCAAACCAACCTCGCGAAAGGGGCGGCAGGTATCGCCTGCTTCATTGCCGACGGCCGGAATCCGGGTTTCACGCGCGGTCCGCTCGATCGGTTCGCCGCGATGGGTGCGGCCGGCATTGGCGGTTTCACGTTGAGCGCGTACCACGTACCGGACGACCATGTCCTGTATCCGCCGGGCGAGGGATTCGCGCAGGCGATGGCCGGGGTCAACAAGGCTCGCACGCATATTGCGGCCATGGCTTGCGGCATGGTGGCGGCCAGCCTTGAGATTGCGCTGGCTTATGCGCGCAAGCGCAAGACATTCGGCAAGTCCCTGCTTGAGCACCAGGGCCTGCGCTGGTCGCTCGCCGATGTGGCTACGACGCTGGAAGCCATGCGCATGTTTACGTATCGCGCCGCCACGCTGATCGACCAGGAGTGCAAGGAAGCCATCCTGGCTGCCGCGATGGCCAAGAAGTTTGCCGGCGAGCAGTGTCTCCCGGCGATCGCCGGATGCATGCAAGCGATGGGTGCGGTCGGGATGGGCGACGACAACGTGCTGGCAAAGCATCTGCTGGCGGCAAAGGCGATCGGATTTGCTGATGGCACAACCGAAATGATGAACGAGAGAATCGGCGCGACCCTGGCGTAGCCCGCCTGAACGCTCGCGTACATCAGACCGGTCCGGCCCGGAAAAGGCCGGCCGCCCCCGGGAAGATCCCATTTCAGTAGGAGAGGAGCGTAGATGTTTGATGCAATCGTCCTTGAGAAGGACAGCGGCGGCGCAACCCAGGCCGCCATTTCCCACCTGGATACCAAGGAGCTTCCGCCAGGCAATGTGACTGTGAGGGTTGAATTCTCGACGATCAACTACAAGGATGCGCTGGCGATCACAGGCAAGGCCCCCGTGGTACGGAAGTTCCCCATGGTGCCGGGCATCGACTTCGCAGGCGTGGTCGAGCACAGCGACGACGAACGCTTCCGGCCAGGTGACGCTGTCATCCTGAATGGCTGGGGTGTAGGCGAGACGCACTGGGGCGGGCTGTCGCAGCGCGTCCGTGTGAATGGCGACTGGCTGGTGCCCCTGCCCGCCGGGATGAGCGCACGCCACGCGATGTCGATCGGTACGGCGGGCTATACGGCGATGCTCTGTGTGAATGCGCTGGAGCGACATGGCCTGAGGCCGGATAGCGGGGACGTCCTGGTGACAGGCGCGAACGGCGGCGTTGGCACCATCGCCATCGCCCTGCTTGCGCAGCGCGGCTATACCGTGACCGCTTCGACCGGCCGTCTTGCCGAAAGCACGTATCTCACCGCGCTCGGGGCCGCGCGGGTGATCGACCGGGCAACGCTCTCGCAGGCCGGCAAGCCACTGCAAAAGGAATGCTGGGCAGGCGCGGTGGACTGCGTAGGCAGCCACACGCTGGCCAATGTCTGCGCCAGCATGAAGTATCGCGGGCTGGTTGCTGCCTGCGGGCTGGCCCAGGGCATCGATTTTCCCGCCAGCGTAGCGCCCTTCATTTTGCGCGGTGTGACACTGCTGGGCATCGACAGTGTCTACGCCCCACGCGCGGAGCGCGTCGAAGCCTGGGAGCGGCTGGCAAAGGAGTTGCCGGTATCGGTGCTCGCCGCCAACACCAGCGAGATATCGCTTGCGCAGGCATGCGCCGCGGCTGCGGACCTGATCAGCGGAAAGATCAGGGGACGGCTGGTTGTCAATGTCGGCGGCTGAAGACCCGCGTCGCGACCAGACAGGCCAGCCAATAGGCTAGGGCGCGCGACGTCACCACACAACAAGGAGGAGACAACTCATGAACGTGCCTGGAAAAGTCCGGTCGCTGCTGGCAGCGGCCATCCTATCGTCGTTCGCTGCCACGGCAGGGGCCCAAAGCTACCCCAGCCGGCCCATCCGTTTGATCGTGCCGTTCCCGCCTGGCGGCTCGGTCGATCATGTCGCGCGGATCATTGGCCCGACGCTGTCAGAGTACCTGGGCCAGAACGTCATCATCGACAACAAGGGTGGCGCCAGCGGTACGATCGGTACCTACGAAGCGGCCAGGGCTGCGGCCGATGGTTACACGCTGCTGATGGTATTCGACTCCCATGCAGTGAACCAGCATCTCTACAGGAACATCAAGTACGATACCTTCAATTCGTTCGACTACATCAGCCTGATGGTGAGCGCCCCCATGTTGCTTGCCACCGCGAAGAATTTCGCGCCGCAGACAGTGCCGAAGATGATTGCCTACGCCAAGGCCAATCCGGACAAGGTAACCTACGGATCCTCCGGCGTGGGGGGCTCCAACCATCTGTACGGGCTGGCGTTTGCCTCGCAGGCCAATTTCTCGGCCACTCACGTTCCCTACAAGGGCGGCGGCCCGATGCTGACTGCAATCCTCGGCGGTGAGATCAACTATGTGGTCACCACGCTCCCGGTAGTGATGCAATACGTTAAGAGCGGCCAGGTCAGGGCGCTCGCCATCGGCAGCCAGGCGCGCGTGCCGCAGTTGCCTGATGTGCCGACTATTGCGGAGTTCGTGCCGGGGTATGAGGCGAACTCATGGGTCGGCATGATGGTGCCCAAGGGCGTGCCCAAGGACGTGCTGGCGAAGATCGAGGCCAGCCTGCGCAAGACGCTGGAGTCCGCGGACATCAACGCGCGGCTCAGGAGCGAGGGCTTCAATGTCATTGCCAGCGACCCGGAGCAATTCCGCGAGAAGGTCAGGATGGAATCGGAGCGGCTTGGCCGGTTGATCAAGCAGAGCAATATTCGGGTGGATTGATCCGGCCGCGGCCGGGCGGGACCCATACGGCCGAACTGTAGGGCGGGGGCCCCGCCGGGGGGGCCCCCCCCCGCAACATATCAAACCTTGCCCGCTCGCCTCCCAATAAACTCAGCCATCACCCGCTGCGGCTCGCCGTCGGCATAGCACTCGAGTTGAGCCCGGATGCCTGCCACGCAGGCTTCGTCGAATCCCGGCTGGCTCATGGCCCGCAGGCGCTGCTTTGACATACGGATCGCCGTTGGCGGCTGTGCTGCCATCGCCTGCGCACGCGCGAGGGCGCGGGTCATCAACTGATCCGCTTCGCAAACCTCGGTGACCAGGCCGATCTCATAGGCGCGCGTACCCGAGATCAGGTCGCCTGACAGCGAAAGCTGCGCGTTATGCGTGTGCCCGACATGCAGGGTCATCAGGTAGGAGCCCACGATGCTGGCCAGGCCGGCTTTCACCTCGGGCTGGCCCAAGCGGCTTTCCGGCGTGGCGATGCGCCAGTCCGCGCACAGCGCGATCTGGAGGCCCGCGCCCGCTGCCACCCCTTGCACCGCGGCAACGCAAGGCTTGTCCAGGTCGCGGATCGCCTGGTACGTAGCCCGTTGATGGGTAAGCCAGCTGGCAATCTGCTTCCAGTCCATCGCCGCGGCCTCGTTCAGGTCCTGACCGGCGCAGAAGGCGCGCGAGCCCTGGCCGGCAAGCACCACGGCGCGCACGTCGTCGCGCCGGTTGAGGTCGCCAAGCGCTGCAATCAGCCCGGCACGCAGTTCCGCATTCACCGCGTTCATTCGCTCGGGCCGATTCAGCGTGACCAGCGCGACCGCGTCCGTCACGGTCACTTCGACGGCATTCTGTGTCATATCCTCACTCCTGCCTGGCGCGGTTGCCCCGTACCAGACTCATTTGAAAAAACCACATTAGTCCAGCGTGGCACCAGTCAGCTTGACCACCTTGGCCCATTTAGCCGTGTCGGCCTGGATCAGCCGGGTATAGTCAGCGGGTGTGCCGGGCATCGGCTGCGCGCCGAGCGCAGACAGTTTTGACTTGACTTCCGGCATGGCGAGCGCCGTCTGCAGCCGCAGGTTCAGGAGCTTGACGACTTCGGGCGGGGTGCCCTTGGGCGCGGATACGCCGAACCAGATCGTCACGTCGAAGTCCGGTAGTCCGGATTCGGCGATGGTCGGGACCTTGGGCAGCGCCTCGGAGCGGTGGGCGCCGGTAAGTGCGATCGGCTTGACTTTGCCCGAAGCGATAAACTGGACCTGGTTGGCGACGGTGTCGAACAACATGGAAATGCGGCCGCCGAACAGGTCGGTCAACGCTGCGCCGGTGCCCTTGTATGGGACGTGCGTGATATCGATGCCTGCCATTGACTTGAACAACTCGCCGCTCAGATGGTTCGAGCTGCCGTTACCCGCGGAGCCGAAGGTGAGGGAGCCCGGCTTCTGCCTGGCAAGCGCGATCAATTCCTTGATGTTGTTGGCCGGCAGGGTGGGCGAGACGACCAGCAGATTGGGTGTCGATGCTACCGTGCCGACAGAGTCGAGGGCCTTGATCGGGTCGGTCTTGAGGTGGCGGTACAAGGACGGATTGATGGCCATCGTACCGGTGGTACCGAAGTACAGGGTATAACCGTCGGCTGGAGATGAGGCCGCCACCTCGGTGGCGATATTGCCGCCCGCGCCGCCGCGATTGTCGACGATGACGGACTGGCTCAATTGCTGTCCGAGGTATTGGGCTACGAGCCTGGCCATCGAGTCGGTCGGGCCGCCGGGCGGGAAGGGCACCACTATCCTGATTGGTTTATCGGGATAGCCGGGCTGTGCATTGGCCAAGGGCGCTGCCGCGAGCGCACAGGACAGTACGAGAGCGCTCCGGAGTGAAGCTAAGGCATTCAAGGTCGTCTCCATGGATAGATGCTCGCCTCTCTGTGGAGGCGCGCCGGCAAGTGTAGAGATTGCCGGAGTTCAGCCATAGAGAGTGCGCGCTATATCAGATATCCTTTTCTTGCATGCACCGCCGCACTATGCGTACTCAGCCTCGGGCTCGCCGATCAGGCGACGCACGATGCGCGCGACCTCCCGCGCCGCGCGGCTGAGTGGCCGGTGCGTGGTGGTGGAAAGCACAACCAGCCGCGGCAGCTCCGGGTCGATAATGCGGCGAGCCTCGAACTGGCCAGCGGCAACTTCCTTGGCGACGGTCTGCGGGCTAAGCACAGCGTAGCAGCCCTGACGGCTGATGATCGACTTCTGCGCCTCCAGCGAATCTGCCTCGATGACCACGTTGATCCCCACGTGCAGGCGCCGCGCCACGTCGCCGACCGCGACGCGTAAAGCGTTGGGGCTCGCCGGGAGGACCAGCGGCAGCCCGTCCAGTTCACGGAAGCGCACCGTCTTGCCACCACTCTCGCTGTTTCGCATACCTACCAGCATCAATTGCGAGACGGTCAGTACTTCTTCAACGCTCGCTTGCGCGTGCCGATAGCGGCTGAGCAACGCGATGTCGGCGCGGCCTTCTGCCAGCCACTCTTCGATCTGGCCGCTGAAGCCCTCCAGCATGCGCAGCCGCACGGCCGGGTACACCCGGCGCACTACCTCGAACAGGTCGCCGGCGATGCCGCGCATCACCGAAGGCAGCAGCGCCAGCGTTACCACGCCCGATGGCGCCTGGCCCAGATCGCGCATATCCGCTACGAGCTGTTCGCCGTTGACCACCATGCTTCTTGCCCTGGGTAGGGCAGCCTCTCCCAGTTCGGTCAGTGTGACGCCGCGCCCGGTACGGTAGAAGAGCGGGCCGCCCAGCTCACTCTCCAGGGTGGCGATGATGCGGCTCAGCGACGGCTGGGTCAGCCCGAGCACGACCGCCGCCTGCGAGATATTCCCAAACTCCGCCACTTCGACAAGAGCGCGGAGAGCCTTGAGTTCCATACACGTATCCCATTCGAAATTTGTATATCTGGTATCCCGGTCATTCTATAGGAGCATGGGGGCGCCGTTGCTAAACTCGCCCCGTATTTGCTGCCGAGAGGTGTAAAGCTCTGGCAACGCCAAATAAAAAACATATCGGAGACAGCCCAAAATGAAGATCCCTCCTTGTCTGTTGCGCGCGATGGTAGTCCTTGCGGCGTTGCCGCTGGCCCCGGCGCAGGCGCACGCCGAATATCCCGACAAGCCGATCCGGCTGGTGGTGCCCTATACCCCGGGGGGTGTGACCGACCTGCTTGCGCGGGCGGTCGCCAAGGCGCTGTCGGAGCGGGTGCAGCAGTCGGTGATCGTCGATAACCGTGCCGGCGCCGGCGGCAACATCGGCGCCGAGGTGGTCGCCAAATCGCCCGCCGATGGCTACACCTTGTTGATGGGGTCGGCCGCGACCCAGGCGATCAATGCAAGCCTGTACAAGCGCTTGCCCTATGACCACATCAAGGATTTCGCGCCAATCACCCTGGTGGCCGAAGTGCCGAATATCCTGGTGGTCAATCCGTTGATACCGGCGCGCAACGTGTCCGAACTGATTGCCTACGGGAAGGCAAATCCTGACAAGCTGAGTTTCGGCTCATCCGGCACGGGCGGCACCATTCACCTGTCGGGCGAGCTGTTCAAGAGCATGGCCGGCGTGAAGATGTTGCACGTGCCGTATAAAGGCAGCGCGCCGGCAGTGTCGGACCTGCTTGCCGGGCAGATCAATCTGATGTTCGACAGTTCCGTCGCCCCCTATGTGAAGAGTGGCAAGTTGCGCGCACTGGCCGTCACCAGCGCCAAGCGCTCGCCGGTCTTGCCTGATGTGCCGACCATGGCGGAGGCCGGCTTGCCGGGCTACGAGGCCACCGCCTGGTTCGGCATCCTCGCGCCGGCAGGCACGCCGCCCGCCATCGTCGACAAACTGAGCAGGAACCTGGTTGCCATCCTACGCGACGCGCAGATGCGCAAATGGATGCAGTCGCAAGGCGCGGATGCTATTGGCGACACTCCGTCCGAGTTTGCCGCTTACATCAAGACCGAAACCGCCAAATGGGCCCGCGTGGTCAAGGAAGCGGGCATCAGCGCCGACTGAGCTGCGCCGGCGTGGCATCACAACTAACAATGCATATGGATACCAGACACAACTCTCTCGCTGCCGCACTGGCACCGAAGTCCGTTGCCATTATCGGCGCATCGGATAATCCGGACAAGGTGGGTGGCCGGCCCGTCGACTACCTCCGGCGTTTCGGCTATGCCGGCAATATCTACCCGGTCAATCCCGCCCGCAGCGTGGTGCAAGGCCTGCCTTGCTACCCCGATGTGGCCTCGCTGCCGGAGGCGCCCGATCTTGCCATCGTGGCGGTAGCCGGCGCCGCGGTGGCAACCACGGTGCGCGCCTGCGCCGCCAGAGGCGTGCGCACGGCCATCATTCTTAGTTCCGGCTTTGGCGAAACCGGTGAAGACGGCCTCCAGCAGCAAGCCGAACTGGCCCAGGTGGCTGCGCGCGCCGGGATGCGCCTGGTCGGCCCCAACTCCCAGGGTCTCGCCAATTTCAGCAACGGCGCCGTGGCCAACTTCAGCACGATGTTCACGCAACTGGCATCGCAAGACGGGCCGGTGGCTATCGTCAGCCAGAGCGGTGCCACCAGCGCCGCTCTGTACACCTTGCTGCGCGAGCGGGGGGTAGGCGTGCGTTATGTACTGGCGACCGGCAACGAGGCCGACACGACCGTATCGGAGCTGGCACAGGTTGTCACCGAAGACCCGGCGATCAAGCTGATCGTGCTTTACATGGAGAGCCTGCAAGATCCCGAAGTCCTGGCGGCGGCGGCCGCGCAGGCGCGCCGCAAAGGGATTCCTATCGTCATGCTCAAGGCTGGGCGCAGCGCCAGCGGCATGGCGGCGGCGCAGTCCCACACCGGCGCCCTGGTCAATGAAGATGGCGTAGTGGACGCCTTCCTGCACCGCCATGCAATCTGGCGCGTGGCCGATCCTGCGAGTATCGTTAATGTGGCCGAGTTGTACCTCAAGGGCATGCGGTCGCTCGGGCGCAGACTGGTAGTGGTGAGCAATAGCGGCTCGTCGTGCGTGATGTGCGCGGATATGGCGGACGAACTGGGCTTGCAGCTGGGAGAGCTGGCGTCGTCCACGCGCGAGCGGATCAAGGAGGCGCTGGCTTCATTTGCGACGAGTTCCAATCCGATCGATCTTACTACGGCGCTGCTCGGTAACAGCGGCGCGCTGGGCGGCGTGCTACGGGCGCTGGGGGAGGATCCCGCGGGCGATCTGTACCTGATCAGCCTGCCGGTGGCGGGCGCCGGCTATGACCTGGAGCGCCTCGCCGAAGATACGGCGGCCTTCGAGGCGGCGACCGGCAAGACCGTGGTGGTGACCGCCACCCTGGCGTCGGCGCTGGCGCCATTCCGGCGGCGCGGCCTGGTCACCTTCACCAGTGAACGGCAAGCCATGCTGGCGCTGGACCAGGCTTCGCGCCACTTCGCGCTGATGCATGCGGTGCTGCCCGCAGCGCCAGATGGCGAAGGCATCGTGCTGCCCGAAGGCGCCGCGCCTTTCCTCAGCGAAGCCGACAGCCTTGCCATAGCGGCTAGCGCCGGGCTTCCGGTGGCCGCATACCGGGTGTGCCACGACGTGGACCAAGCGCTTGCCGCCTGGCGGCAACTGGGCGGCGCGGTAGCGGTGAAAGCGTGTTCCGAAGCGCTGCCGCACAAATCCGAGTATGGGCTGGTCTTCCTCAATGCCAACAGCGAAGACGCCGTGCGCAGCGCCTTCGAATCCTGCCGCGACGGCATGGCCACGCTGGGGGTGCCGTGGGGCGGCGTGATCGTGGCGCGGATGGAGCGCGGCCGCCGCGAGTTTGCCATCGGCGGCAAGACCGACCCGGTGTTCGGGCCAGTGATCATGGTCAGCGACGGCGGCAAGTACATCGAAGCCATGCCTGACTTCTGCTTGCTGGTGCCGCCGTTCGACGCCGCGGAAGTGCGCACGGCGCTCTCACGGCTGCGTGTGGCGCCGCTATTTGCCGGCGTGCGCGGCGAACCCCCGATGGATGTAACGGCACTGTGCGATGCGGTGGTTGCCGTTGCAGCGGTCATGCAGCGCAGCGGTGGCGAAATCGCTTCGATCGACTTGAACCCCGTGATGGTCCGCTCGGAGGGGGAAGGCGTAGTGATCGTCGACGCACTGATCGAGCGCCAGCCGCATGCCCATTCCGTCAGCGTGAGCGGTAGCGCCCGCGCAGCAAAAACCGTTGAGGAAATGAAGTCATGAACACGATGAAACAGTACGTGCGCGTCGAACGCCAGCAAGCGATAGCCCTGGTGACGCTCGATCATCCCGAGTCGCTCAATGCCATCAGCGGCCAGATGCGCGATGCACTGATCGCCGCGCTGGAAGACCTCAATGCCGATGGCGCCATCCGCGCCATCGTGCTGACCGGATCCGGGGATCGCGCTTTCTCTTCCGGGCAAGACCTGGCCGAGGCGGCCAGCTTTAAGACCGAGGAGGTGGAAGGCTGGATGAGGCACCAGCGTGCCATGTTCCAGGCGGTGCTCAATCTTGACAAGCCGCTGGTGGTGGCTTTCAACGGCACCGCAGCTGGCACCGGTTTCCAGATCGGCTTGCTGGCCGATATCCGCGTCGGCTTTGCCGACATGTCGATCGGGCAGCCCGAAGTGCGTGTCGGCCTGGCCAGCATTCTCGGCTCCTACCTGATGACGCTGTTCCTGAGCCGGTCGCACAATGTGGAGATGTCCTTGCTCGGCCGCCTGATCACGGGCGAGCGCGCCTATCAGCTTGGCATCCTCAATGTCCTGGCCGAGCGGGGGCAAGTGTTGTCCAAGGCGATGGAGATCGCTGGCGAGTTCGCCGAGCTGCCCGTCAATGCCGTGCGGCTGACCAAGGAGCGTTTCCGCGTGCTGACCCAGCCCGGATTTGACGAGGCCTGTGCCGCGGTGATCCGCTATCACCGCGACGAATATGCCACCGGCGAACCCCAGGCAATCATGCGTGGCTTCCTGGATGCACGCGGCCGCCGTCGCCGCGAACGCGAAACCGCTGCTTAACGCCGACCGCGCGGACTGCGCCCGCACCCTGTGTGCGCAGTCCGCAGCCGGTGCGGACACTTCTTGATTCCGATTCGAGTTTCGATGCATTACTATCAGCACGCCTATATCGATGGCGCGTCGCGAGATTTTGCGGCGCGTGCGAGCCTGACCCTCCTGGACTCCTTCACAGAACAGCCACTCGCCGAGGTTGCCTTGGCCGGCGAGGGCGAAGCCTGCGCGGCGGTGAATGCGGCGAAACTGGCCTTCGAAGGCTGGTCGCGCACGCCGGTGGCCGAGCGGGCGGCCGCGCTGCGCCGCATTGGCGCGTTGCTGGCGCAGGAGGGGGACTTCCTGGCCGAAGCCATCACGCGTGAGGTCGGCATGCCCTTCAAGCTGTCGCGGCGCATCCAGGTGCAAGGACCGGTGGCCGCGTGGGCGACGTATGCGGACCTCGCCGAGCGCTTCAACTTCAGCAGCAAGATCGGGCATTCGGTGGTTACCCAGGAGGCCGTCGGCGTGGTGGCGTGCATCACGCCATGGAACTATCCACTGCACCAGATCACGGCCAAGGTGGCGCCAGCGCTCGCTGCCGGCTGCACGGTGGTGCTCAAGCCGTCCGAGCTGGCGCCGGCAGCCGCGTTCGCGCTGATGCGCGCGGCCGCAGCCGCCGGCTTGCCGCGCGGGGTCTTCAACATGGTGATGGGCGAAGGCGTGGTGGTGGGCGAGACGCTTGCCGCCCATGCCGACGTGGATATGGTGTCGTTCACCGGCTCGACTGCCGCTGGCAGGCGCGTAGCCAGTGTGGCGGGCGCGGGCATCAAGCGGGTGGCGCTCGAACTTGGTGGCAAGTCGGCTTCCGTGGTGCTGCCCGACGCGGATCTTCCCTTGGCGATGCGCCATGCGCTGGGCGCCTGCTTCCTGAATAGCGGACAGACCTGCACCGCGACCACACGCTTGCTGGTACCAGCCACGCACTACGAAACCTGCGTGCAACTGCTGCGGCAGGGCATCTCCGGCTATGTCATGGGCGACCCGATGGCGCCGGCTACCACGCTCGGGCCTCTGCTGTCCGCGCAGCAACGCGAGCGCGTGCTGGGTTACATCGACGCCGCGCTTGCCGAAGGCGCCGAACTGATCGCAGGCGGGCGGGATGCCGGCGAACAGCCCTCCGCAGGTTATTTCGTGCCGCCTACCGTGCTCGGAAATGTCGGCGCGCACGCCAGGATTGCCCAGGAGGAGGTGTTCGGCCCGGTACTCACATTGATGACCTACGAATCGCTGGAGGACGCCATCGCGATTGCCAACGGCACCGTCTACGGACTGGCGGCCGCGGTCTGGTCGAGCGATCCGCAGCAAGCCATGGCGGTGGCCTCGCGCCTGCGTGTCGGCCAGGTCGACATCAACGGCGCCCGGTTCAATCCGCTGGCGCCGTTCGGCGGCTTCAAGCAATCCGGTGTGGGCCGCGAGAACGGCATCGCCGGACTCGAGGAATTCGTCGAACCGCGCGCCATCCAGCTTCCCGCCTGAACACCACAACGCGCATGCAACCACAAGGACACAGTCATGGCCTACGAGCAAGTCAAGTATGAAGTCAGCGACCTGGTCGCCACGATCACCTTCAACCGCCCCGATCGCCTCAACGCGCTGACCCGGATCATGGAGGCGGAAATCCGCGAGGCCATGCAACAGGCCGACCGCGATCGCGACGTGCGTGCCATCGTCCTGACCGGCGCCGGGCGCGGGTTTTGCGCGGGCATGGATATGGATGAGCTGGAAGTGCTACCTCCGGGCGATATTCGGGAGGAGAAGTGGATGCGCCCCTTTGATATGAACCGCCGCGCCGATTACCAAACGCGCTATTCCTACTTCCCGGCGGTACAGAAGCCAATCATTGCCGCCGTCAACGGCGCGGCCGCCGGGCTGGGCTTGATCATGGCGCTCTATAGCGATATCCGTTTCGCCAGCGAGACTGCGGTCTTCAGCACCGCCTTCGCCAAGCGGGGCCTGATCGCCGAGCACGGCATCGCGTGGATACTGCCGCGCGTGGTCGGCCCGGGGCATGCCGCGGATCTGCTGCTGTCGTCGCGCAAGGTCACGGCTGAAGAGGCGCTGCGCATGGGACTGGTCAACCGGATCACGCCGCCCGATGCGCTCCTGGCCCAGGCGCACAGCTACGCGCGCGATCTCGCCGACAATGTGTCGCCGCGCTCGATTCGCGTGATGAAGCGGCAACTGTGGGAGACCCCGTATCAAAGCCTCGGCGAGGCGATCATGGATGCCAACCAGGAAATGTTCCTGAGCATCCAGAGCGCGGATTTCAAGGAAGGCGTGGCACACTTTCAGCAGCGGCGGCCGGCAGCGTTCACTGGGGAATAGCCGCAGCCGTTGCGTCAGCTTCCCGCAGCCAGCGCCATAGCGTGGCGGGCTGACGCCGCCTTGGCCGGCCTGGCGCCTGTGTCGCCCACCGCCGGGCGGCGTCGTGGGCGACACAGGCGCCCCGCCGCCCGCCCATGGACAACTCGTACGACGCCATCAAAAGGATCCAACTATCGACATAAAATTCAAATGTATGACTGTCCAACGAAGCGGGGTAACCTCAAACCATTTATCGGCATGAGAGCACGCTGGTGGTGATCTATCCACTCGAAACGGGCGAATGATAGAAAGACTGAACCGGACCATGATGGAGAAGGTACACATTCTGCCAGGCTCGACCGGATCCTCGACGAAAGGACGAAAAGCTCGCAAACCAGAAGCGGAGGCCGCATTAACCCTCCGAGAGTTCGAGCAATGGTTGACGTATGAAACTGGACAGACCTACCATCACAGTGCCCATCGAGGCTTAGGTGGCGCGACGCCATACTCCGTGTTGTTGGGGTTGTCTGAAGCATCCAGGCCGCGGCTTCTCCCCGACTCGGCTGCCGAAGAACTTCGCTTCCTGATTCAGTTCCTGCCGATGAGCCGTCGCACTATCCAGGCTGAAGGCTTGACGCTGTTCTATCCGCACTATTGGCATCCGATCTTTGCCGCCTGGCGTGCTCGGAACGCGCGATGCCGAGATCGCGTTACAGACGGACGCGCAGATTTAGCAGCCGGTTCGCGCGCTTTGAGGTGCCTAGCTGGCAAGAGTCTGCGTCTTTCAGGGGGCTTGCTCTCCGCGTTTGAGCGGATTCTGCCGCTGCGCCGCCCCTCTAACTTGCCTCGGCGCGAGATGGTCACCACGGTTCTTGCTGCAAGTGGTGGGTTGACCGGGGAAGTCTCAAGATTGCTTAATGTTGCGGCCGAACTGGCAATCCTGGATGGCCGAGAGATGATCGATCTTTCTCACATCGAGCAGGCCAAGAACGCCGGTCTCTGACGAGCGGCGATCATGGGGCCCAGACGTAGCGGGCCACGACGAGTCCGTTAGCGCACATATGGGCACCGCTAGCAGAATTAACGATCGGCAACAACAGCAGCTCGCTCAGCCAGCGGCGGCCTGAGGTGAACAGGAAGCCCACTCCTCGAAGCGGGAACGACCTGCCGCTACCCAGTCAGCGCCTGATCATTCCACCGTCACACCTGCTTCCTTGATCACTCCCGTCCACTTCTGAATCTCGGCTCTCAGATAGGTCGCGAATTCCTCTGGCGTGCTGCCGACGACATCGACCCCTAGATTGGCAAGCTTGTCGCGGACCTCAGGCATCGCCAGCACTTTCACGATATGGGCATGAAGCGACGCAATCACTGGAGCTGGCGTGCCTGCCGGCGCCAGCACCCCGCCCCAAGAGACAGACTCGAAGCCCTTGAGGCCGACCTCCGCGATGGTCGGATATTGGGCGAGCGACTTAGGCCGGTTTTTCGACGCCGTGCCAAGCACCCGCAGCCGGCCACTGGCGATGTTCGGCGCCGCAGCGATCGAGGTTGCGAAAGCCATCGTCACGTGTCCGCCCATCAAGTCGGTCATGGCCGGCACATCGCCCTTGTACGGCACGTGCACGATATCGATGCCCGCCATCTCCTTGAACAGCTCCGCGGTGAGGTGGGTCGCCGAACCTGGTCCGCCCGAGGCGAACTTGACCGAGCCGGGGTCGGCCTTGGACCTGGCGATGAGGTCCTGCGTGGTTTTGACCGGCGACGACGGATTGACAAGCAAGACCAGCGGGACCGTGGTCGTCAGCGTGACCGGCACAAAGCTCTTGATAGGATCGAACGGCAGCCTTCGATACAGGCCCGCATTAATTGCGTTTGGACCGACATTGCCCATTAGGATGGTGTACCCGTCAGGCGCGGCCTTGGCAACTGCTTCGGTCGCAATGATCCCATTAGCGCCAGGCCGGTTCTCGACGATAAACGGCTGTCCATAGCTTTCCGTCAGCTTCTCGGCGATCAAGCGCGCGGTGACATCCGAGGCGCCGCCCGGCGGATAGGGCACGACGAAGCGTACCGGCTTTTTCGGGTAGTCCTCGGCGTGCGCGCCGAACGTCGCGACGCCTAGAGTCAGGGTGGCGAGCAGTCTGACAAACAGCCGGCGGTTTATCAATCGATTGATCATGAATGGCTCTTTGTGAAGGTAACCGAGAAGTGAAGTTCGGTTGGCGACGGGCTAGGCCACGGCCTCGCCAAGATACAGGCCTACGCGGCGTAGCGCGGGCTGCAGCCGTGCCATGGGGAGTTCCGGGCATGGCGTCGCAGCCTTTGCGGAAAGCGCGGCAGCAATGCCGGCGGCCTCGCCGGTGGTCATGCATGGTGCCATATTGCGCGTGGCCCCATGAGCGTAGTTGCTGACCGAAATGCACCGGCCCGCAGTGAGCAGATTTTCCATGCCCTGCGGCAGCAAGGAGCGGTACGGTATGTCGTAGGCGCCGTTGCCGCCGATATCGATATGCTCCTGCGACTTGCCGTCGGGATGATGGATGTCGACCGGGAAGCAGCCCTGGCCGATGGTGTCGGCAAACTTCCGGCCGGCGCGGATGTCCTCCTCGTTCAGTTCATAAAGCCCGTTGACGTTGCGGGTCTCGCGCACGCCGACGAAGGCGTTGGGCACGAACGACGCCCGCTCGAAGCCCTCGACGTTGGCGCGCAGGAAAGCGCCAAGCTTCTGCAACTGGCCGGTCAACTCCACCGTTGCGCGCGACAGCGCGAGTGGATCATTTCCATCGATATTCGCCAGTCGGCTGCCATTGAAGTTCAACTGGTCCGGCCACACGGTGTTCGTCCAGAACTGGTGGTCGTCGTGGTCATAGACCCCAAGCTCGCGCAGAATGCCGTTCCAGCGCGTAAAGGTACCGTGGAAATAAACTGGAATGGGATCGGCGACGCCGCGTTTAGTGGCCCAGGCCGGCGGGTGTTCCGACAAGGCCTGGCAGGCGCGTGCGGTGTCGACCGAGACTACGCGCATCATCATCGACACCGGTTGCATCGCGCCGGAGCCCGTCCAGCCGGTGCGCACCGGCGCCCCTGCCATCGATGCCAGATCTGCATCGCCAGTGGCGTCGACAAAGGTGCGTGCCTTGAGATATCCCAGCTGGCTCTTGCTGCAGACCAGCACGCGCTCGACACGACCATCTCTAGCCTCGGCATCGACGAGCACGGTGTTGTAGAGGATGGTAACGCCTTCGCGCGCAAGCATCTTTGTGGTTTCCATGCGGAACAGGTCGGCATCGACCGGCGTCACCGAATGCACGTACCCCTCTGGAAGCGGCACATGGCCGACCGCCCCGCCCTGCTCGACCAGTCGGTCGACGATTTCCTGCGCCAGGCCGTGCACAACCTGGCGGCCGTCCTTGGTCTTGAAGGTGTGGATGCAAAGGCCGGTGGCGGCGTTGCCGCCGATGAACGGCCTCGGCTCCAGCAGCACGGTGCGCGCGCCTTGGCGGGCCGCCGCGATCGCCGCACAGATGCCAGTGACGCCAGCGCCAGCGACGAGCACGTCAAAGGTGTCTTCGATGAGAAAACCGGGATTCAGCATGATTCGTTTCTCGAGGTAGGGGAGCACCGAGTATGCAACAGCGCGATCGCTGCTACTATTGATCAATTATTATTGATTCATAAAATATCGAGATGAATATCACCCTTCGGCAACTGCGTGCCTTCGTTGCGGTCGCCCAGCTGGGCGGCTTCTCGGCCGCAGCGGTGCGGCTGCACCTGACACAGTCGGCGCTCAGCACGCTGGTACGCTCGCTCGAAGAAGAGATCGGGGTGCAGCTGTTTGAGCGCACGACGCGCTCCGTCAAGCTCAGCGACTCGGGTCGCGATTTCTTCCCATTGGCCGAGCGCCTGCTGGTTGACCTGCATAGCGCCGTGACTGAGACGCGCACCCGAGCCGAAAGGGCGCGTGGGCGTATTGTCGTTGCCGTCACACCGACCTTCGCATCGACGCTGCTGCCGGCGGTGCTGGATCGTTATCGTGTCGAGCACCCAGACGTGTTCGTCGTGCTGCGCGACGACGTCGCCCCAAATGAAATCCGCCGGCTAGTCCACGATAGCGAGGTCGACCTGGGCATCGGGCCGCTCGACCGGGCGCAGCGCGAACTGTTGGTAGGGGATGTGCTGATCGACGACGAACTGGTGCTGGCCTGTCCGCAGGATCATTACCTGGCGCGCAAGAAGAGCGTGTCATGGGGCGACCTCGCAGACCTGCCCATTATCGGCTTCCCCCGCGACAATGCGCTCCAGTCCCTGGTGGACGACGCGACCTCGGCGACCGGCTTGCGATTGCACTCGCGATACGAAGTGTCCTCCATCGCTACCGCAGTGGCGCTCGTTGACATCGGTCTCGGCGTCAGCGTGCTGCCTTCATACACCGCAACATCGCGCCGAGTCGGCCGGGTAAAATACCGGCGCCTGCTAAACCCGCTGGTTAAGCGCGAACTCTGCTTGCTCAGACTGCGCGATCGGGCTATGTCCAGCGCCGCCCACGCATTTGCCAATGTGCTGCTTGATCACATGAATGCCTTGCACAAACGCCCGGCCTCGAAGCCGCGCTAGGGGAGGCGTCCTTATAAGCAAGCGCCTCCCTATGCAAATTGTGGAAAGCATCAAAGTTCTGACCGAATCGGAACGCCGTCGTCGGCGTTCAGTGTAGGAAAAACTGGCCATCGTGCAGCTTTGTCGTCAACCATGCGCTACGCCAATCCGAAGTCACTGCTGCCGCCATGGGCGAGCTAGATCCTATGAGACAGACAAGCCGATGCCTAAAAATCAGGGTTCGTCAGAAAAATGTGTGGGTTGACAAAGGCTCGGGAAGGCTCCCAAGTGCATGATATAGCGCGATTTCCGTCGCCCTGAAAGTTCGAAACCCGTACGATTTTCTCATCGTGACTTTTGCCTTGTTGTTCAGACCCTCGACGACGCCGCTGGAGAACTGCTTGCGCGCACGGAAGTAGTCGAGGATCAGCTCACGGTGGGCACGCACGGTGCGGGCGAACTTCTTCATGGGCTCGATGCGCGAGCGCATCACCTGAGTACACCACTGGTCGAGGAATTTCCCAGCCCAGTCCGGTGAGATGTAATCCCAGAGCTGCTGGAATTCCTCTTTGAGCAGCCAGGCGCGTACGGTGCGCAGGTTGTACTGCAGCAAGTCACGCATGCGCAGCCGCTGTTTGTCGGTCAGATTTTCCGGGCGTTTGAGCAGGCACCAGCGGGAACTCTTGAGCACCGGCTCGTATCCATCGCGGACCATGCGGCGCGATTCGTCAGCGCGGACCTCATCGATGGCCTTATTCATCTTCGCAACGATGTGGGAGCGGTCCAGGATGTTCAGCGCATTGGGGCAATGCAGCGCAATCATCTCAAGGTAGGGCTTCCACATGTCCGAGCAGACGAACTCAACCTTCTCACATACCTGTTTGCCGATCATGGCGAAGAACTTGGCGAAGCTTGCCTTCGTGCGCTCCTGCCCCACCCATAGCAGACGCGTACAGCCGGCCTCGATATGGTAGACCAGGGTGGGGTACTTGTGTCCACGACCATACTGGATCTCATCGACGCCAATGGCACGGATCGTACCGAGTTCGCGATGGGCCAGCCCCCAGTCCACCACCTACTCCACCGCGTTGAAGACTTTCTCCCAACTGGTGCGGAAGCTTTGTGCCGTCTCCTTCCACGACAGCTTGCGTGCCCACTGCGCCAGGAACAGCATGTAAGCGCGGGTGAGCGTGTGCTTGCCGTTTGCCCACGGCAGGGCTTCGACTTTGACACCACAGTCACGACAATCGACGCGCCGCATGGTATAGAGCAGGAAGACGGCAAAACCCCAGACCGGAATAAATTCGAACCTGCGCTGTGCGAGCGTGTCGTAACCTCGCGCAGGCTGGCTACAGCATGAGCAGATCGGCTTCGAGCCCTTGCGCGGACGCACGTCGATCTCGATGGACTGGGTTGCCTCGCACAGCCGCGCACCTTCATAAACGAAACCTGGAATATGATGGCAGGCATTCAGCAGGCGGGTCAGCAACATGGTTAGCAGGAGCAGAAGCGACAAGGGCAAAACCGCTATTGTCCCCGAACAGCAAACGCTCGCCCAGTACATTCCAGACCTGGATAACTGGCCTGCTTCGTGGCGAGTCGTTGACGAAGATATTTCGACTGGAGAGGCAATCGTAGCAATACTCACGCCTTTCCTGGAGCATCTCCCAACGTTGGGATATACGCGCAAGACATTGCTTCGGCACCGCGATCACATCTGGATGCTGGGCGGTGAAATGATCCGACGACGCCATGAAGATCCCGATCTCCTCACTCTTCCTGTGGCAACCCTCCTGGACAAGATCATTGAGGAAGACGGCGGTCCTCTCATTTGGCCAGCTATCTCCGAGTCCGAACAAAATGCCTTTGATGCAACTTGTCGCAAGCTCTATCAGTACCTCAATCGGGCTTCACCTGGCTAGCCGCGCATCCTCTTTCACCCACAGATTTCCCCGGCGAGCCTGAAGCGAAGATAGCCAGCGTCGGCCGGGACGGGACTAAGGCACCGCTGCAATTTTCACCGCGGCAGCACTTTCCCGAACGATCAGCTCCGGCTCGAATTCGTCCTGCAGATCTCCCCGCCGTGCCGTGCCTTCTATCTGCGCAATGATGTTCCTCGCGGTCAGTTCGCCGATACGCACGGGGTTCGAACGCATGGTTGTCAGGGTGGGCGTGATAAGTTCTGCGACCTGCCAGTCCCCGAAACCGGTCACGGAGATATCGGCCGGAATGGACCGGCCCAGAGCGCGGCACTCGGCGATGGCGGCGACCGCGATGAAGTCGTTTATGCAGATCAGTGCAGTAGGCCGATGTGGACTGGTCAGACAGGCGCGCGCTGCGGCGCGGGCCGGCTCGACCTCATAGGGAGTGGGCAGGACCAGTTCCTCGCGCAGCGCGATGCCGTGTTCGCTGAGCACGTCCTTGACGCCTTCCAGCCGCTGGACCGACAGATGCTGGGTGTTCAGCGGCCCCGGGAGGACGGCGAATTCGCGGTGCCCAAGGCCTACCAGATAGGCGGTCAGCCGCCGCATCGCGAGCCGGTTGTCGTAGCCGACCGTCGGATGGCTGCCTTCGCGATCTGTTGCCCACATCAGCACATAGGGGACATTGTGCTTATGGATAAGAGAGAAGACTTCGGGATGGTGCTGCGAGCCGATGATGGCGATGCCGTCCACGCGCCGCTCCAGCAGTTCCCGCGCACAGCGCAACTCGATTTCGCTGTTGTCGCGATGACACGTCAGAACAACGGTATAGCCTAGCGCTTCGAGCTGCTTCTCAAGGGTGTCCACAGCTCTTGCGTACAGTTCGTTCATCAGCGTCGGCGCAATGATGCCGATGGACATGGTCCGTCCCGAACGCAGGATTCGGGCAGCGGCAAAGGGCACATAGTCCAGGCTGGCAATCGCTTCCTGCACGCGCTTCAGGGTCTCTGGCCGCAGCAGTTCCGGTGCCGACAACGCGCGCGATACGGTGGCGGAAGACACGCCGGCAAGGAGAGCGACCTGTTTCACGTTGACCATATTCGGCATGCCTCGAAAACGAAGGGACGAGCAAGGTTGGAGTGAATGATGAGCCTGTCCACGAGTCGCATTGTATCGCGGGGGGCAAGTCCGCGGGTTAGGAACGCCACGCAAGCGCCGGTCGCGGCAAATGCGGCGGCGCTTGCCGCGGCTAGTCGAGCCGCACCTTCGCAGAGTCCGCAACCTTTTTCCATTTGGCGAGTTCGGCGCGAAGGAAGGCGTCAAACGACTCCGGCGTGCCGCCGACGATCTCGGCGCCGTGAGCCCGCAGCTTCTCCCGGATGTCCTGATATTGCAACGCCTTGTTGAACTCAGCATTCATCTTGGTGATGATGGCCGGCGGCGTGCCCGTCGGCACCATGAAGCCGCCCCAGGATACGGCCTCATAGCCGTTAATGCCCAGTGCTTCGTCTACTGTGGGAACATCCGGCAAGGACGGGAGGCGCTTCTTGCTGGTGACCGCAAGCGCGCGCAGCTTGCCGCTTTTGACCTGCGGCATGCCGGCTAGGGCTGTCGGCAGCGCGACATGGATCTGGCCGCCCAGCACGTCGGTCAAGGAGGGGCCGTCGCCCTTGTAAGGGACATGCGCCATCTTGACGCCCGCCATGGTGTTGAGCAGTTCGCCCGCGAGGTGGTTGCTCGCCCCGTTGCCTGCCGAGCCGAAGGTGATCTCGCCAGGCTTATCCTTGGCCATGGCGATCAGTTGCTTCAGATCCTTGATGGGTGAGTTCGCCGCGGTGACGATGATCAGCGGAACGGTAGTCGCCAGGATCACGGACGCGAAATCCTTGACCGAGTCATAGGGCAACTTCGAATAAACCGCAGGATTGATCGCATTCGGACCAAGGTTGGCCATCAGCACCGTATATCCGTCCGCGGCCGATTTCGCCACCAGTTCGTTGGCGATGATGCCGTTGGCGCCCGGCCGATTCTCGATGACGACCGATTCTCCCCAGGCCTGGCTAAGCTTTGCGCTCAGCAGCCTGGCGGTGACATCTGAAGCGCCGCCGGGCGGATAGGGCAAGACCACCCGGACCGGCTGGGCGGGCCAGTCCTTGGCCGCAGCGTGCTGCCACCCCGAGATCGCTGCCAGGCAAAGCAGGGTGGCGGACGCTTGTCGTAGATATCGATGCATGATGGGGTCTCCTGTCTCCTGATGCGATCCTGCTTCGGGATCGCGCTTGTGCTACCTGCGGTTCAAATCGTTCCTCCCTTGCGCAATACCGAAATCCGGTCCGCGGACCAGCCGAGGTCGCGGCTCAGGATGTCGTCCGTATGCTCGCCGAGCACTGGCGGGGCACGCCGATACTCGACGGTGGAGCGGGAGAACTTGATCGGGTTGGCGATCTGCGGCGCGATCGCTCCGCTTCCATGGGGAAGCGAGAACACCATGCCGCGCGAGCGCACTTGCGGATCCGACAAGGCCTGCGGAATCGAATGGATCGGTCCGCACGGCACGCCGGCGGCTTCCAGGTCGACCAGCCAGGCCGCCGTTTCGCGGCCACGAAATCGGCCCGCCAGCAAGGACACCAAGCCCCCGCGGTGCTTCAGGCGCGCGGCGTTGGTCGCGTAGCGCTCGTCGCGTGCCAGTTCGCCCAGGTCCAGTGCGCCGCACAGTGCGCCGAACTGCCGGTCGTTGCCGACTGCAACGATCAGCGCGCCATTGCTGGTCGCGAACGATTGGTACGGCGCGAGGTTCGGATGGGCGTTACCCCAACGTCGTGGCTCGGAACCCGCTACCAGGAAGTTGGAAGCCTGGTTCGCAAGCCACGCGACCTGCGTGTCGAGCAGGCTCATGTCGATGTACTGGCCGCGCGCGCTCCCTACCCGTTCGAACAAGGCGCTGACGATGGCCACCGACGCGTACATCCCTGTCATCAGGTCCGAGATGGGTACGCCGCATTTCTGCGGTCCTCCGCCGGGGAGGTCGTCGCACTCGCCGGTGATGCTCATGAGCCCACCCATGGCCTGCACAACGAAGTCGTAGCCGGCCCGGTGACTGTACGGCCCGGTCTGCCCGAAGCCGGTGATGGAACAGTAGACCAGGCGTGGATTGAGCTCCGCCAACGTGTCGTAGTCAAGGCCATAGCGCCGCATGTCGCCGCATTTATAGTTCTCGACGAAGACGTCGGCCGTCTTCGCCAGTTCGCGGAGCACGGCCTGTCCCTCCTCGCTGCTGACGTCCACGGTGATAGAGCGCTTGCCACGATTGGCGCAAAGAAAATAGGCCGACTCAGCCGTCGGGGTGCCGTCTTCCCGAGCAAGGAAGGGCGGCCCCCAGGCGCGCGTATCGTCCCCGCTGCCGGGCCGCTCCACCTTGATCACGTCGGCACCGAGGTCCGACAGCAACTGGGTGCTCCACGGTCCCGCAAGGATGCGGCTCAGGTCGAGCACCCGGATGCCTTCCAAAGGTCCTGCCATGGTTTTGCCTCCTGTGAATGCCAGAGCGCGTCAGCTCGGGTCGAACAGTACGCCGGGATTCAGGATCTGCTTCGGGTCGAACGCTTGCTTTGCCGCCTTCAGCGCAGTGCAGAACAGCTCGGGCCGCTCCTTGTCATACCAGGGCCGATGGTCCCGTCCGAGCGCGTGGTGGTGCGTGACGGTGCCGCCGGCGTCCACCATGGCCTGTTCGGCCACCCGCTTGATTGCCATGTACTGCTCGGGAATACGGGCCTTGTCCCCATAGGCAAACCAGGTGAAGTAGGGCGCAGGGCCGTCCGGATACAGGTGGGTGAAGCGGCAGGTCACTGAGCCCGGGCGGCCCGTCACTTCGCGGATGACGCGATGAGTCTCGGTCTTGACGTGCTGGTGAAGCGCGGCGAAGCGGTCCCACGTGACGGCTGTTTCCATGGTTTCGCGCATGACGCCGCGTGCAATGGCGTACTCGCGCAGATAGGGTCCGCGCAGGAACTTGTTGCGCCAGCTTGCCGTCGCCGAATCGGCGCCTTCCTCCTTGGTTGACGGAGCAGTATCCCAATCGCCGGCGCATTCTGCGCAGACCTCCAGTGCTCGCGCCATCCACGCATCGACCGGGTGATCCGCTGACTCGAAGCCCAGCACGAGGATGTCGTAGGTGCCGTCGCTTGAGCCGGTGTAGGCTGCCTCCTCCCGCTCGACCAACCGCGCGTTCGCGGGGTTCAGGCCCGACTGGGACAGCAGTCGCGTCGCCTCCACGGCCTTCGCATAATCGCGGAAGCGCACCGTGGTCTGCTTGCGGAAGATCGGGCGGCGGTGCAGCTTGACCCAGGCCTCGGTAATGATGCCAAGCGCGCCCTCCGAGCCCAGAAACAGCCGGTCGGGATTGGGGCCCGCGCCCGATACCGGAAAGCGGCGCGACTCGATATTGCCCGCGGGAGTCACGACCTTGATGCTTTCGATGTGGTCGTCGATCTGCGTGTATGCGGTGGCGAAATGCCCGGCGGCGCGGGTCGCGATCCAGCCCCCCAGCGACGAGAACTCCCATGCCTGCAGGAAAAAGCGCATGGTCAGCCCGGTCGGCTTGAGTTGACGTTCCAGGCTCGGCCCGAGCACGCCGGCCTGGATGCGCGCGGCTTGCGAAGTCTGGTCGACTTCCAGCACTTTGTCGAAATGTTTTAGGTCGAGTGTGAGGACGCCTCGGTAGCGATCGTGCTCCGGAGGGTTCACCCCGCCGACCACGCTGGAGCCGCCGCCGTAGGGAACGACGGCGAGCTGTTGGCGGCCGCACCAGTCGAAGAGATCGACGATCTCCTGTTCGGTCTTGGGATACGCGACGACGTCTGGCGGATTCGTGAACTCCTTCCGAATGGCCCGCGCCACGTCCACCGTACCGGCGCCATAGGTGTGATAAAGGCGGTCATAGTGGTCGGTCGTGCAGATCTCGCGCAGCGTTGCAGGCGGCTGAACGCGCGGGGCGCGGAGCTCGATTTCGTCCGCAGTGGGGAAGGGCATGGCCTCGAAGTGCTCGACGCCTAGCAGCCGGCTCCACGCGGCCTCGAACTCCGAGATTTCCTCCGGCGTGACGGTGTCCCCTTCGTAGCCCCAGCCATAAAACTTCCGACGGCGTTCCTGCATGTCGATGTCTCCTTCGTGGTTTTCGTTCGATGTAATCGATTGCATTACATGGCAAAAAAATATCGCATAGCCGCAGAGTGATTAGAAAAACTGGCAATGCAATCGATTACATCAGTCTAGGCGAAGAGAGAACGATGTCAAGGCCGAAAGGGTGATTTTCAGCAGAAGCGGGACGACGATGGGAGACATGCGCAGAAGCGGGGCAAGGGATTGAGGGCTAGAGGCACGGGTGAGCGGGCGCGCTGCTGTCGTATCCGGAGTCGTCGTGCGAACCCGCTTGCCGCGAAACATGCCGCGCAAACTCTGCTGCTTCCTTGCGGTATGCCCGCATGGATGCAGATGTGCTTGGGGTCTGACCAAGATTCGCGATTGTATAGGGGTAGGAAACGGCTTGCGCCGTCCCCTCCCTCCGAACCCGGTGCGCGGTTTTCCCGCGACGGGCTCTCCAGTCAGTTGTTTCCACATCGGGATTGGCGCGCCAATCGAAGGGCCTCGGACATCGTGAACAGCCCAAGATTAGCGAAGAAGGCATTTGGCCAGCGGGTGTGATCGCGAAGGCAATGACCCTGCCCCGGACGATGAAGCTGTCGGCGCAAGATCGCTCGCAGACGGCGATGCAATGATGCTCTCGATCGAGTCGCCCCTGTTACGCTTGGTCAGGGCCCGGATTTTATCCCGCAACCCCATCAGACTCTTCTTGCGCACCCACCGTTGGCCCGCCTCGAACCGGTAACCGAAATTCGTCGAGAAGCTTGAAGATATCGTTGGCCTGT
>NZ_JFJV02000107.1:0-1313 GCF_000611145.1 Cupriavidus sp. SK-3
AGGACAGGATGGCATTCATCTCAGCCGAGTCGAATGGAAGCGGCTTGCCGTTCATCGAGCGTTGGAAGCAGTCGTTAATGCGTTCCTGAAGGGAGTTGACCTTCGCGCTGCGGGACCGGTATTCCGGAAAAACGGCGGTGAGGCCTACCCAGGGCGACGCATAGGCTGTTGTCCCGGCATTGAGGTGACAGCTCGTACAGTTCAAGCCATTGCCGACGTTGCCGGGAAGTTGCTTGTGGGTGTCCGTCAGCAGCACCTTGCCGCGCTTGATGGCATCGCCCATCGGCCCCTTGGGAATCGAGGCTTCGTCAGGGACGGGCATGGCTACGGTCGCCGGTTGAGAAAGTGCTGGCACACTGACTACCGCCAGCAAGGCCAGGGCCAGAGTACGCAGTTTGATGGTTTTCAATTGTGTCTCCTCGGGGATGGGTGTGCGGATTGATTTGTGTTTGTACTTTTGGGTAGCTGTACTTAGCAGTCAGTGGTACTTAGGCAGCCAGTGCGACCTTCACCGCCATGCCGAAGGCGATGAGGCCTGCGACGAGCGCAAAGCCTTGCTGCAGCCTGTGGCCACTTAAACGGCTGGCAACAAGCCGTCCGCCCAGCATGCCCGTGATGGCGCCTGCGGCGAATGGCACGCCCACCTGCCAGTTCATGCGACCGGCAAGGGCGGTTGAGATGACGCCGGAAGCGGATACCAGCGTAATCACTGCCAGCGATGTCGCCACGATAGCTTGCACCGGGGCATTGGTCGCCTTCCTGAGCGCCGGTACGATGACAAAACCGCCGCCAACGCCCAGCAGTCCGGAGAGAAATCCGGCGCCGACGCCAGAGAGTGCCAGCGCGCGGGTACAGGAGGCTGTCCAGACAAAGCGTCCGGTGCCCGCATTCAGTTGGCACGGCGGCAACGGGTGGCCAGGTTCGGTCGGATGCGGCTTCGAGGCGGTCGTTTGCTTGAACATCCGCAGCGCAACGAGCGCCAGCACAACTGCGAATAGCAGAGTCAGCGGACCATTCGGCAAGCGGTGAGCAAGCCATAGACCGACGGGTGAGAACAACGTACCCGCCACAGCCATCAGTGCGGCGGCCCGGTAACGGACGATGCCTGCGCGCAGCCCGATAACAGCGCCGACAGCCGCAGACAGGCCGACGGCAAGGAGTGCAACGGGCGCGGCCTCCGCGACGCTGAGGTGCAGGATAAACAGCAGTAGGGGGACGGCGAGGATAGCGCCACCGGCGCCGGTCAGTGCCAGGATGAGACCGATCACGGCGCCCAGCGCCAGCGCTGCTGGCGATTATGCTTTCCATCTGTT
>NZ_JFJV02000107.1:1373-1461 GCF_000611145.1 Cupriavidus sp. SK-3
TTGCCGCGTGCAGCGAGCTTAAGCCCGCTGTGTGCCCGATTTCATCCGCTCAACCAACTCGAAGACGACCATGCCCGCCACCATGGCG
>NZ_JFJV02000108.1:0-27191 GCF_000611145.1 Cupriavidus sp. SK-3
AGTACTGGGGGGTTTTGCTTTTGGGGCTTCGAAATTGTCATCCGTCGCGATCACGGCTGATCGGCGGAAGTCGGCTGCGTCATGTCTTTGACATCAAAACAGCCTACCTTGGACGGTGTTGAACCTAACCCATGGAGACCAGCATGAACTTCACCCCGGAACAAGTCGCGGCTGTCCATAAGGCTAACGTGGAAACGCTGTTCGGCCTGACCACCAAAGCCTTCGAAGGTATTGAGAAGCTGGTCGAACTGAACCTGCAAGTGGTCAAGACGACTTTCACCGAAAACGTGGATAACGCCAGGAAGGCGCTCGCCGCGAAGGATGTCCAGGAGATCTTGGCCATCCATGCCTCGTTGGTCCAGCCGATTGCCGAAAAAACCATGGCGTATAGCCGCCATGTGTACGACATCGCCTCGGAGACCCAGTCAGAGTTCACCAAGGTCGCCGAAGTCCAACTGGCTGAAAATTCGAAGAAGATACAGGCACTCGTCGAGAGCATCGCCAAGAATGCGCCCGCAGGTGCCGAGTCGACCGTGGCCATCGTAAAGTCCGCGATCAGCGCCGCCAACAACGCCTACGAGTCAGTGCAGAAGGCAACAAAGCAGGCCGTTGAAACTGCTGAGAGCACTCTCCAGGCCGCAGCCGTCGCCACTAGCAAGGCCGCCGAGCAAGAAGGTGCCACCGCTGGCGCGGCAGCCAAGAAGTCGACCGCCGCTTGATCCGCTGATCAAGCGGCTGGAAAGCGACCGGCCTCCGGCCGGTTCGCCCGCACTACGCTTGTGACACCGGGCTGTCCGGGCACCGCGTGCTAGCATCCATCGAAATGGAAATGGAGCTAGGACGCAGATGGAAAGCGGTACCACGGAATACAAAGGCTATGTCGTCCACGTTTACTGCAAGACGATCAAGGACGGATTGCACATTGCGTCGTGCGCGATCTGGGAGGATGGGGCGGTAGTGCAGGATGCCAGGTCGATTGGCCGCAATCATGCCTCGCCCGCCGACGCGAAGGTGGCGGCCTATGAATGGGCGAAGCTGTGGATAGACGGCAATAGCTGAGCACTTTTGGAGATATTTTCCAGGCGAGTGTGGAGCAGGTGCGATGGACATGTAGCGCACGCGAGGCCAGTTGTCCTTCACTTGCCAAATGGATCAGACGCCGCTTGCTTACGCAAATGGCCGCTTGCCTTAGCACTTTCCAGTTCTTTTTGTATTAGGGGTATCCAGATGCTCTTAATCCGCGTATATTCTCTTTCGCGGGGTGGAGCAGTTGGCAGCTCGTCGGGCTCATAACCCGAAGGTCGCAGGTTCAAGTCCTGCCCCCGCAACCAACACCAAAAGCCCGTCCGGTTCATGCCGCACGGGCTTTTTGCTTGGCCTGCCGCCGCATGCGCGCTAGGCGAAATCACCTGGGGGGTCGTCTGGGATGGTCCACTTTTCAGGCTTCTTTTCGCTGGCCGGGGCGCTCTTCGGCAATGGCGAAGGAGGGTGGGGCGTCATCTGCGACAGGAGTTGTACTGACGATACATCGACGGTTTCCTCATCGCCGTCTTCAGACCAATACCTGAGCGTCACTGTCATGTTCCTCTCCGGTAAGTGACTCAAGGAATCCCGGATGCCGTCATGGCGCAGGCGGGGCAAGCTTTTACCTTAGACCGGTTTCGCTTTCCTGCTTGTCGTCAATGGCGATGGCCATGGTGGGGATCGCCATGCCGCCGTCCGCAGAGATGGCGTCATGGGTGTCGTCAATCCCGCGCCGCCTGAATATTCAGTAGTGCCGTCCCCGTTTTCGTCATATATGGCGAGAACAGGCTCATCACCTGTGACGCACCCCAACTGATGTGTTCTCGCTTGATGGAATCAATCCCATGACGGGACCGGAGATAGTCGATCCAGTAGGTAGACACGATCCAGGTGTTGACGACCAACTGGTCAAGTTGCTCGGGCGTGGCACGCAACAGTCCAGCGGATTCCATGCAGCCGAACACGCGCCGGACATGATGCTGCCCATCGTTGGCCAGCAACTCGCTGCGCGATCGCAATGCCGGTGCAAGGCCACGTATGGACGCCGCGTCGCGATAAAAGAAGCGCCACTCCCACATCAGGCTGAACCAGCCGCTCAGGTAGCTTGCAAAACGGCCGGGGTCATCGCCCTGAGCCAGATCCGCTACCGAGGTCTCACGTAGCGCCTGTTCGAAATCGTCGAAGAGTGCCTCGAGAATTTGCTCCTTCCGGTGGAAGTGGTAGTAGAGGTTGCCCTCCTGGATGCCAACCGACGACGCAATTTCCGCAGTGGTCACCACGACCGGGCCGCGCTCATTGAACAGGCTCAGGCAGGCATCCAGAATGCGCTCGCGCGTCTTGGGACGCCGGGCCGGCGCACCTCCCACCGTCATGGCCGGCCACTCCTGTCATGTTTCGTCATCTGCATGTTTGCTTCGCTGGGTCTTAGGGGTAAGCCCTAGATCTGGCAATCCCGATTGATTAATTAGGGTGAACACCCTAGTCTAGTCTGAAGCCAACACGGATGCACCTTGATAATTCGGCGCGGCAAGCGTCCGGCCCGGTTTGCTCAACAGGAGACTATCGATGCTATCAGGCAACGCGGAACATCCGCATTCCCAGGCCCATGCCGGCACGTCGGCCGAAGCGTTGAAGGCGGGGCACGCCGCAAATGAAGGCGCGGCGCAACACGTCGATGTGCTGGTCGTTGGGGCGGGGCTTTCCGGTATTTGCGCTGGTTACCACCTGCAAACCAGTTGCCCCGGCAAGAGCTTCGCCATCCTGGAAGGGCGCGAGGCGATCGGCGGTACCTGGGACCTCTTTCGCTATCCCGGCGTGCGCTCGGACTCGGACATGTATACGCTCGGTTTCAGTTTCCGCCCCTGGCGCAGTGAAAAGTCGATCGCCGATGGCGACTCCATCCTGGCGTACATCCGCGGTACGGCCCGGGAATTCGGCATCGAGCGGCATATCCGCTTTGGCCACCGCGCCACGCAGGCGTCGTGGTCGACCGAGACCGCACGATGGACAGTCGAGGCAACGGCCGGTCCGCAAGGCACGCCGGTCCGTTTTACCTGCAGCTTTCTTTACCTGTGCAGTGGCTATTACGATTACGCCGATGGCTATATGCCAGGCTGGCCTGGCATGGAGCGCTTCGGCGGCAAGATCGTGCATCCGCAGCACTGGCCGTCTGACCTGGCGTATGACGGAAAGCGCGTGGTCGTGATTGGCAGCGGCGCGACCGCCGTCACGCTGCTGCCGGCGATGGCGGAGCGCGCGGCCCATGTGACCATGCTGCAGCGTTCGCCAACCTACATCGTGGCGCGGCCGTCGAGCGATGCCGTTTCCGCATGGTTGCAGCGGCGTTTGCCGGCGGGGATGGCCCATCGTGTCACGCGCTGGAAAAACGTCCTGTTGGGCATGTATTTCTACAATCTGTCGCGCAAGAAGCCGGATCTGGTCAAGCAGAAAATCCTCAAGGGTGTGCGCGCGCAGCTCGGCCCGGACTACGATGTCGACAAGCACTTCACGCCGTCCTATAAGCCGTGGGACCAGCGGCTCTGCCTTGTGCCGGACTCCGATCTCTTCAAATCCATTCGCTCCGGCAAGGCGTCGGTAGTCACCGACCAGATCGAATCGTTCACCGAGACCGGACTGCAGTTGCGCTCAGGCGAGCGGCTCGATGCCGATGTCATCGTGACGGCCACCGGACTCCAACTGAAGGTGGCGGGCGGGATGAAGATCGAGGTGGACGGAACTCCGATGAACCCGGCGCAGGCCTTTATGTACAAGGGCATGATGTACAGTGACATGCCGAACCTGGCGGTCGCCATGGGCTATGTGAACGCCTCCTGGACCCTGAAGGCGGAATTGTCGTCGACCTACGTGTGCCGCCTGCTCAATCATATGGACGCGCATGGCCATGCGTGGTGCGCACCGCGCCGCACGGATCCGTCTGCCGGTGAGGAGTCTTCGTTGTCGCTGAGTTCCGGCTATGTCCGGCGCGCCAGCAACATTTTGCCCAAGCAGGGTTCCAGGCGGCCCTGGAAGGTCCACCAGAACTACCTGTTCGACCTGATGGCCCTGAAGTTCGGCAGGGTCGTGGACAGCGAGATGGCGTTCGGCCGCGCCGGCGCGGACGCCATGCAGCCCGGCCCGGCGGTGGCTGCCGGCATGACCGCTGATTCCGTTAACAGTTGAAAGGATAGATGCAATGGCCATATTGATTGCCTGCATTGCCATCGGTGGGATTGTTTTGCTTGGGTTGGTGGCATTTACCGGACTCATCGCGCACAAGGTGGAAAAGGCGCTGCCACCCAAGGGCAAGTTCATTGAGATCGATGGTGCCCGGCTTCATTACATCGACAAGGGCCAGGGCCCCGTCATTGTCATGGTTCACGGGTTGGGCGGGCAGACAGGGAATTTCTCGCACTCCTTGCTGGAGCGGCTGACCAGCCGGTTCCGCGTCATCCTGGTCGACCGGCCGGGTTCGGGGTACTCGACCAGGCCAGCGGCGATGTCGGCCCGCCTGAGCGCGCAAAGCGCGGTCGTGGCCAAGTTCATCCGGGCGCTCGGCGTGCAGAATCCCCTGCTGGTTGGCCATTCCCTGGGTGGCGCGGTTGCCCTGGGCGTTGCACTCGATCATCCCGGCACGGTCGGCGGCCTCGCCCTGATCGCGCCGCTGACCCATCCGGTGGAGGGCGTGCCGCCCATGTTCCGCGCGTTGTCGATCTCGTCCGCCACGCTGCGTCGCGCCATCGCGTGGACATGGGCGGTACCCAGGTCCATCCTGCGCGGGCGGGCAATGCTCGATCTGGTTTTCAGTCCCGATCAGCCGCCCAAGGATTTTGCGATTGCCGGTGGCGGGCTGCTTGGCCTGCGGCCCGGCAGTTTCTACGCCGCGTCCTCCGATATGGTCAGCGTGGCGGAGGATCTCCCCGGCATGGCGCAGCGCTACGCATCGCTGACCCTGCCGATCAGCATCCTGTATGGGACCGCCGACGCCGTACTTGACTGGCAGGCGCACGGCAAGGCGATGAAGGACAAACTGCCGGCGCTGGATCTGGAACTCGTGCCGGGCGGGCACATGCTGCCGGTCACGATTCCGGATAAGGCCGCGGCTTGGGTCACGGCGGCTGCCGCGCGGCTCTGACGACGGCACCACCGGCGCGCGCGTTGCGCGCGCGCCAGCACCGCGGCTTAAGCGTCGATGTTGAAGCCGATCTCCTTGATGAATTCCCCCCAGCGTAAATAGTCTGCCTTGACCTGGGCGGCGAAGGCCGGCTGCGCGATGGCCTGCGGCGGCAGTACGCCGACCGCGAACAGCCGCTTGTGATAGGCCGGATCGGTCAGCACTTTCTGGATGGCCGCCGAAACCGCGGCGACGACATCCGGTGGCATGGCCTTGGGACCGAACAACGCGAAGTAGCCGCTCAATTGCTCCATGCCCGGAAATCCCTGCTCGCGGAAGGTGGGAACGCCCGGCGCCATGTCCGAGCGTTCCGGCGTGGTGATGGCCAGAGCCTTGGTCTTGCCGGATTGATACAGCGGCACCGCGGTGGTCAGCCCGTCGATCATCACTGGCACCACGCCGCCCACGAGGTCTTGCGTGGCGGGCGCCGAGCCTTTGTACAACACCGGCTCCAGTCTGCTGCCGGCGAGCTTGTTGAGCAGCAGCGGGCCAAAGTGCGACGACGTGCCCGGGCCGTAGGAAGCCGAATGCAGTGGCGCTTTGGCGCTCTTGGAATAGGCGATCATCTCGGCGAGCGTGGAGAAAGGCGCGTTCTTGGTTGCCACCAGCAGCACCGGCGCGCGCGCCGCTTCGGCCAGTGCCGTCAGGTCCGTGAGGGGGTCATAGGGCACCTTGTTGATATGCGCGCCGGAGGTAGCCGAGGAGCCGAGCGTCATTAGCAGCGTGTGGCCATCCGGTTTGGCACGAATCACGTCCAGCGTCGCGGGAATGGTGGCGCCGCCGGGCTTGTTTTCCACGACCACCGACTGGCCGAGGGACTTGCCAAGGAAGTCTGCGAACAATCGCGCCACCACATCGGTACCGCCGCCGGCGGGATAGGCGACGACCAGGCGCAGCGGACGGCCCGGCCAGCTATTGGCAAACGCGGGGGCAGAGCCGACGGCCGCGGCGGCTACTGCCGCGGTAAGGAAATGACGACGATCCATGCTTGTGCCTCCTGACGGTGATGAGCAGATAAATGCTCTTTTCATTGCGTAAGGAAGATACTCATGGAGGAGGGGCCGATGATGGAATCGGGCGATACCCTTCCCATGACGGCGTGCATGAATGTGCGGGTGGCCCGGGCCGGGGCCCTGGCGTTATTGCGCCAGGGCGGCCATGCTAGGATCCTGTCTCCGATTCAAAGTGAGCAAATGATGTCGACTGCCTTCCAGATACACAATCCAGCCCCGTCCGAAGATGGCGAACTCATCGGCTTCTCCATCGTGGCGGACGGGGGGGCCGGCAGCGGCTTTGTGTCGCGTTCGGCACTCGATGCGCTGGCCCAGGGCCAGATCGGCAGCCACCTGGGTATTTTCGAGCGGAATCTTGGCCGTATCCAGGAGGCGGCATGGGCGAAATGGTCCGCGGACCGCTCACTGAACCCCGTGATGCTGGAAGAGCACGACTTCTGAAACCTTCGCCTGGCGATTTGCCTGGATGCCTGGCGCCAGGCACATGCCGGCCCGGGATTGGCGACGCGCGCGGGTCAGGTCTGGGAGAACGTGCGTACGAGCTTGGTCTTGAGCGGCCAGGGGCGGGCCGCGAGGATCCAGATGCAGAGCAGCGGGCCGATGAGCGGGATCAGCGCCAGGTAGGCGTACAAGCCACCAAAATGCGCGGCCTTGAAGACCTTCCTGAACGGGAAGAACCACAAAGCTTCGAAGAGTAAAAATCCGAGAACGTAATACGTCATGGTCATGCTTCCTGTACGGCTGGCTGGCGTGGCATCTGCGCCGCGCTGCAGCATTGTAGAGTTCCTTTGCTGACTCATAATCCCGCCGCTTCGGGGGATTTTGGAGAGCGGCGCGTCCATGACTGTGTAGTATTCGCGTGATTTACCGCAGCGCCCGCTGCGCCACGGCAACCAGTGCCACACCCACGCAGGCGAAGGCCAGCAGCGCAAAGAGATTGCTCACCGCAATCAACTGCGCTTGTTGGTCGATCAGTGCCGACCAGCGTGTCAGCGTGGCGGCGTCGAAGCCGTCGGGCAGGTCGAACGGGGTGATCCGGGCCACCAGTTGCGTGCGCGCCAGTGCCTCGCCGTACTGGAGCCACAGGCTGGCTACGCCGGTGCCGCCGGCCGTTGCGATCTGGCGCATGATGTTCTTGAACTGATATGCGTGCGCAAAATCCTCGACGCTGAAGTCCGCATAGGTCAGGCCTGCCACCAGTGCCAGGATGAAGGGCGTGGTCAGGCTCTGCAGCGTCAGGGCCGGCAGCAGGACGGCCATGGATGCCCCTGGCATCATCCGCTGGCTCAGGAGCCAGGCCGCGCCGGCAAACATGAAATAGCCCAGGGCGATGTAGCGCCGCTGCCCCTTCAGCCTCGTGCCCGCATAGGTAAAGGCGCAAAGACCCGCAAAGCCGATCAGCCCGGTGATGGTCAGGACCTTGCCCGCGGTCTGGAACGTGAAGCCCAGGCCGGACTGCAGCATGCTGGGCACCACATATCCCCACAGTCCGTTGAGGAAGTAGTACAGGGTGTAGAAGCCTAGCCCGACCAGGTAGCGGCGGCCGAACAACAGCTTGGGATTGAGCCAGGGATCGGGATGGCGGTGCTGGTGGATGAAGACGCCCGCAACAAGCGCCAGTCCGGCGAGAGGGGTGATGGCCACCGATGGCGAACTGGTCAACTCATAGAAGCGCAGGTCGCCCAGCCCGTGCAGCAGGACCAGCGCGCCCGTGCCCAGCAAGATCACTGTGATCCAATCCATGCCGCCGATGTCCACTTCCCACGGTGCAAGCGATGCCGCGAGCCGTCGTGGATACGAGACGAGCACCAGCAGGATCGCCGCGGCCGACATGCCTGCCTGCACCGCGAAGATCATCCGCCAGCTCGCATCCTCCACCAGCACCGCCGTGAGCCACGGGGCCAGCGCCGCCAGGCCCATGCCGCCGGCATTGAAGCCAAGAAAGAGAGGGCGGCGCTCTTCGCGGGCCGCCACCAGCTGGATGATGATGCGCGAGGCGGTGAACAAGCCGCCGGCGCCGAAACCTTGCACGGCGCGCGCCAGGCTCAGTTCCAGTGGCGTATTGCAAACGGTGCACAGCACGGCGCCCACGGTGGCGATGGCCAGGCCGAGCAGGGTATAGCCGCGATAACTGATGTCCTGCGCGATGCGCCGCAGCACCAGGTTGGCGGCCATGGCCGCGGCGGCATAGGACGTGAGGCTCCAGAGAAAATCCTCGGGCGAGGCGTGGATGCCGCCCCGGATATGCGTACCGGCGACGCCCATCATGGATGACGCCACGAAATCCACGCCAGTAGCGCAGCCCAGCGTGAACGCAAAGAGATATACCTGCGCCGGTGACAGATCGGGGTGCTTGGCCAACGTCGCGCTGCCAGTCGCCATGACGGTCTCGTCCATCGCGTGAGTGCAATCCGCGGTCCGGTCCGCTCGCATCTGGACGCTGGGGCAAGCCGGGCCGAAGCACCGTGCGGCGAGCAAGGACGGCGCAACGGTTACTCAGTGGCTCCCGGGTGCCTCCGCGCCGGGGAACCTCTGCGATGACGGCCAGCATTCCCAGTATCGGTCAAATGAGCGGAGCGCCCAAGCCGAACATCGGGAGCGTGTTTCAGGATCGCCGCCCGGTGCACCGGATTGCGTCGTGGGGATAATCGCGCGGGGCGTGCCATGCCGTCCTGGCGCCGTCCGGCTCACGGCAAATGGTTATATCCCTGAACGATGCCCGGATATTGGGCGCGAGTTTGCGCGCCAATGGTGATACCGCGCACGGGGCTACGTTTTCGAAACGGTTCGCGCCGGGATCATTATTCTGTGCATTATCGAGATAATGCGCGCCTTGACGGTGGGGCGAATCGCTGCAGTCCCGCGCGGAAAGATCCAGGCTCTGCCGGAGAGGCGGTTCATATGCCTGTATTCCCGCCCGACAACATATTGTCTTGAATCAGGCTGCAGGATCGGCCGGAAAGCGGAGGGCAAGACGCGGCGCGAGTATGCCGGGACGAGGCGCGGCGTAACGGGCGTTGGTTCGCTTCCCCGCATTGTTCACCGTGGTTTAATTGACAAGTACCTTGCTCCAGACCATCATCGCTCGGGGAAAATAATCGCACCTCCGCGCAAGGATGTCGTCCGTTCGTCGGCGATAGCGCGTGGAAGGTCGCCAGTCCGACGAGGAACCGGGGTCATGATGATTTCGCTACGCCGAATGACGAGTGCGCTTGCGCTCGGCCTGCTGTTGTCCGCCTGTGCCACGGGCCCGCAATCGTCCGCCGTGCCGCAAGCATTCTCGCTGCCGTCCGATGCGGCCAACAAGGCCTTGTCGACCGAGGTATTCGTCTACGCCTATCCACTGGTGCTGATGGATGTCACGCGCGAAGTCATGACAGCGCGCACGCCCGTCAATACTTTCTCGCACAAGCGCAGCTTCCCGGACGCTTCTTTCACCGAGGTGGTCAGCCCGAATGCGGATACGCTTTATTCGACGGCATGGCTGGACTTGTCCGCCGAGCCGGTGATCCTGTCGCTGCCCGATACACACGGCCGTTATTACCTGATGCCGCTGATGGACGCATGGACCAATGTCTTCGCGTCTCCGGGCAAGCGTACCACCGGTACCAAGCGGGCTGTGTTTGCCATAACCGGTCCTAAATGGAAAGGCACATTGCCAGCGGGTGTAAAGGAAATTCGCGCCCCCACGGATATGGTGTGGATGATTGGCCGTACCCAGACCAACGGCAAGCAGGATTATGCGGCGGTCCGCCACTTGCAAGACCAGTATCGGCTGATGCCGCTCTCGGCATGGCAGCGGGGTGGCAAGGCGCGGCCCAGGGCCACGCAGCCAAGCCTGACCGAAGCGGTTGCCGTGGACGTGGAGACGCCACCGGTGGAGCAGGTGGCAGCCATGGACGCGCAGGCGTTCTTCACGCGTTTCGCAGCGCTGCTGCCCGCCAATCCGCCCGCGGCGGCCGACGCCGCCATGGTGGAATCGACCAAGAAGCTCGGCATCGTCCCGGGCATGCCATTCTCCGTGACTGCGATGGAGCCCTCGACGGCGCGCGCGGTGCAGGAAGGCGCCACTACCGCCCTGGCGGGCATCGTCGCAGCCGCCAGGCGCGGCGGCGAGCCGGGGATTCAATGGACCGTGCACCGAGATCTCGGCAATTACGGTACGTCCTACGGCAAGCGTGCGGTGGTGGCATGGGTGGGGCTGGGCGCCAATTTGCCGGAGGACGCGCTCTACCCCAGTACACGCGTGGATGCCGCGGGCCAGCCGCTGAGTGGCGCGCATCGCTACCGGATGCATTTCAACAAGGGCCAGATGCCGCCCACCGATGCCTTCTGGTCATTGACCCTCTACAACAGCAAACAGGCATTCGTCGCCAATCCCCTTGGCCGCTACGCCATCGGCGACCGCGACCGGCTCAGGTATAACCGCGACGGCTCGCTCGATATCTTTATCCAGAACGCCCGCCCGCAGGGCAGCCGCGCCGCCAACTGGCTGCCGGCGCCGCCAGACGCCTTCAACCTGACGCTTCGCGTGTATTGGCCCCGGCAAGCGATGCTGGACGGTGCATGGAACGCGCCCGCGGTGGAACGGGTGGATTGATTTCCGGGCGGTTCCGGCCACAGGAATGAGAAAAACCCGCCAAGGCGGGTTTTTCTCATCAGGATGCCAGCGAACTGCCTGCCGGCTCAGAACTTGTATTTGATGCCGGCGTAGAGCGCGCGGCCGGAGCCCGGGTAGAACACCATGGTGTTTGCGGTCCGGGCATCGGTCACGGTGCTGAAGTCGCTCACATAGCGCTTGTTGCCGAGGTTGCGCGCATCGAGGAAGACCGTCACGCCGCGCTGGAAGTCATAGCTGGCTTGCAGGCCAAACAGCGCGTAGCCGGGCGCGCGCAACGTGTTGGCATAGTCGACATAGGCGCCGCCCGGCACCCAGTCGATGGTGCCGGCCACGCGCAGCCCGGCCGCACGGCTGTAGGCGATGGTGGTGCGCAGCACGTGCTCGGGCACGCCGGCGATGCGGTTATTGCCGTACTGCGGATCGTTGTCGAAGCGGAAGTCGCTGTAGTTCCACAGTTGCGACAGCGTGAGCTTGTCGCCCGAGCCGAACACGTTTTGCAGCACGTCGCCTGAGACGCCAAGCTCCACGCCTTGCAGCGTGGTGCGGTTGGCGTTGAAGGTGGCGGCCGGGATATTCGGGTTTGTGGTGTATTGCAGCAGCTGGTCGCGTACCAGCGAGCGGTATGCGGTCACGTCCCAGGAGAATCGCTCGCGCTTTCCGCGCGTGCCCAGTTCCAGTGTCCAGCCGTGCTGGGCGCTCAGCGGCACGAAGCGGGTGGTGGCAGCGAAGGTCTGGGTCAGGTCGCTGAAGTCGGGTACGTCCGCGCTGCGCGTGATGTCGGCAAAGGCCTGCACGTCGCGAACCGGCTCCCACAGCACGCCGAACTTGGGATTCACGCCGCTGTAGGCGATGCTGTCGGACTTGGCGGTGGGGTTGGCCGGCAGGCCGCCGTAGTCGTGGTAACTGCGGACATTGCGATAGGCCTTGGCGCCCGCCATCAGCGCGACGGTGGGCGTTACGTAAAGGCGGTCTTCAAGGTAGGCTTCGTAGTTATAGGCGTCCTGCGCGGCGTTGAGCGTCTGGGCGCCACGGTTGCCCGCGTTGTTGATGTACTGGCGCGCGTCGTTGTTGCCACCGAAGAAGCGCGCACCGACGATAAGCTGGTTGCGCAGGCCGCCAATGGTCTGCGTGCCGGTGTAGCGCGGGGCGAACCCGTAAGTCCAGGAGTCCTGGTCGATGACCTGGAAGATCGGGTGGTACAGGCTTTTGTGGATGACCCAGGTGGTGAAATCGAGCTGGCCGCTGTCGAGCTTGACGGTGGTCACGTTGGCAACGCGCTCGGTACGCGTATTGCGCGCCTGGTCGCCGGCCACCGCGGCGGGCGAGGCCTTCGTCGGATTGTTCAGTGCATCGGACAACGACAGCGAGCCGGGCAGCTTCTGGTCGACGATATAGGCACCGAGATAGAAGCGCGTTTCCACCGCCGGGCTGAAGCGGTAGCCGAAGTTGGCATTGAACTGCTCGTACTGGCCGCGCTCATGAGCGCGGTAGCCATCGGAGTGGTTGACGCTCAGGTTGGCCAGGAAATCGAAAGCGCCGATCTGGCGCGAGACCTGGCCGCTGGCGCGCACGGTGCCGAAGCTGCCGCCGTCCACGCGCAACTGGTTGGGCGCGTCGGCGGTCAGCGCGGTGGGCGTGGTGAAGTTGATGGCGCCGCCCAGCGTGGTGCTGCCATAGGCCAGCCCGTTGCCGCCCTTGTAGATTTCCGCGGCGCTCAGGCCGAGCGGATCGATCTGGTAAAAGTCGCCGCTGCCATCCGCGAAGTTGGTGGGAATGCCGTCTTGCAGGATTTCGATGCCGCGCGTGTGATAGCCGCGTGCAATGCCCGACCCTCGAACGGATAGCCGGAGTTCCTGGCCGTAGCGCTCCTGCACATAAACGCCTGGCGCATCCTTGAGGACGTCGCGCAGGTTGCTGGCGTAAGTGTCGCTGTAGGACGCAGCGTCGACAAAGCCTACCGAGCCGGCCGTCTGGTCCAGCGCCTGTTTCTGCTGCTGGACATTCGGCACGGTCAGCGATCCCGGCGCCTTGGCTGTCACGGTGGTCATGGGCAGTGTGACAGCGGCATCCGCCGGGGCCGGGCTGGCGGCTTGTGCGAGGGCGGCGCTGGTGAATGCCGCGGCGGGCAGGGCGGCGGCACGCCGCTTCCAGTGTCTGGCTCGTTTCATGTTTTCCCTTGTGACGCCGGACCTGCTTGGGGCCGCGCCTTTTCGTCGTGCTTGAATAGGCGCGTACGATACGGAAGACCCCCTGCCGCGCGCTATGTGACACAGTGCCGCATTAATTGCACCAGGGCACATCCGGGCAATGTGGACGGCAGGGCGAAGCCGTTCTTTTTACCCGTCGGGAAACAAGAAACAGCCAGCTTTCCGGCATGCTTCGCACACCGGAAAGCTGGCTGACGTATTTGCTAACTCGATTTGATTCGATCTGATTCGATCTAAACCGGCTTCATTCGATGCCGGGTTGCTCAGGCCGCGTGGCTCACGCAATCGACACAACCCGCTGCGTGGCCCGTGCCATGCTTTGCCGCATGCCTGCCGAGGACCGCCCGGCGGGAGGTGCGCTGCCAGGTGGTGGCGCCCGTCTTGCCGATTCGCTCACGCAGGCTGCGCGCGGCGGCCACCATATTGGCCAGCGCGGCTTCGGTTTCCGGCCAGGCGCGCGTCTTCAGCCCGCAGTCCGGATTGACCCACAGGCGTTGCGGCGGGATGACCTCGCAAGCCCGCTCGAGCAGGTGCGTGATGGCTTCCACGCTGGGCACGCGCGGCGAGTGGATGTCGTACACGCCCGGTCCGATCTCGTTGGGATAGTCGAAGGCACCAAAGCCTTCGAGCAGTTCCATGGCCGAGCGCGAGGTCTCGATGGTGATCACGTCGGCATCCAGCGCGGCGATGGCGGGCAGGATGTCATTGAATTCGGCATAGCACATATGCGTGTGGATCTGCGTTTCGTCCGCCACCGATGCGGCCGAGATCTTGAACGCGTGCACCGCCCATTCCAGGTACGCGGCCCAGTCGCCCTTGCGCAGCGGCAAGCCTTCGCGCAAGGCGGGCTCGTCGATCTGGATGATGCGGATGCCGGCCTGCTCCAGGTCGGAGACTTCATCGCGGATGGCCAGCGCGAGTTGCAAAGTGGTGGTGGCGCGCGGCTGGTCGTCGCGCACGAAAGACCATTGCAGCATGGTGACGGGCCCCGTCAGCATGCCCTTCATCGGACGCTCGGTCAGTGATTGCGCATAGCGCGTGGTTTCCACCGTCATCGGCTCGGGGCGGTACACATCGCCGTAGATCACGGGTGGCTTGACACAGCGTGAACCATAGCTCTGCACCCAGCCGTTCTCGGTGAAGGTGTAGCCGCACAGTTGCTCGCCGAAATACTCGACCATGTCGTTGCGCTCGGCTTCGCCGTGCACCAGCACGTCGAGTCCCAGGGCTTCCTGCTTGCGGACCGCGGTCTCGATTTCCGTGCGGATGCGTTGCAGGTAGTCCAGCGCGCCAATGTCGCCGCGGCGGTAGGCGGCGCGGGTCTGGCGGATCGCGGTCGTTTGCGGGAAGGAGCCGATCGTGGTAGTCGGCAGCGCCGGCAGCTGCAGCGCGGCGCGCTGGCGTTCGATGCGGGCCTGGAAGGGGCTTTTGCGTTCCGCCATGGCGGCGCTGACCGACGCGACACGTGCCTGCACCTGTTGGTTGACCACGCGGCGCGAGCTGCGGCGCGAGGTGAGTGCGGCATCGGTAGCGGCAAGCTCGGCGGCTACCGCGGCCTCGCCTTCATTCAGCGCGCGCGCCAGCACTTTCACTTCGGCCAGCTTTTCGGTGGCGAAGGCCAGCCAGGTCTTGATCTCCGCATCGAGCTTGTGCTCGGCATCGAGAGAAACCGGCACGTGCAGCAGCGAGCAGGACGGCGCGACCCACAGGCGCTCGCCGAGTTCGGCGTGCAGCGGCGCCAGGATGGCCAGCGCGCGGCGCAGGTCGGTGCGCCAGATATTGCGGCCGTCGATCACGCCGGCGGATAGCACCGCATTGGCCGGCAGCACCTTGCGCCAGGCGTCGAGCTGCTGCGGCGCGCGCACCAGGTCGATGTGGAAGCCTTGCACCGGCAGGGCGGCAGCGCGTGCCGCGTGGTCGGCGGCGCTGTCGAAATAGGTGGCAAGGAGCAGCTTTACGCCGGAGCCGGCCAGTTCGGCGTAGGCGCCGTCATACGCATCGAGCCACGCCGGCGCCAGGTCCAGGCACAGCGCCGGCTCGTCGATCTGCACCCATTCGATGCCGAGCTCGCGCAGGCGGGCCAGGATGCGGCCATAAGCGGCCACCAGGCCGGGCAGCAGGCTCAGGCGGTCGAAGCCATCCACGTGGGTCTTGGACAGCCACAGGTAGGTGAGCGGCCCGATCAGCACCGGCTTGGCCGTCAGGCCCAGCGCCAGCGCTTCTTCCACTTCGTCGAAGAACCAGTCCACGCCGCCGTCGAAGCGGATGTCGGGTGCGAGTTCGGGGACCAGGTAGTGGTAGTTGGTGTCGAACCACTTGGTCATTTCCATGGCGGGCTGCGCCTTGTTGCCGCGGGCCAGTTCGAAATACTGCGCCAGGCTCAGTTGCCTGGGGTCGAAGCCGAAACGCGCGGGCAGGGCGCCAAGCAACGCGCTCAGGCTCAACACCTGGTCGTAGTAGGCGAAGTCGCCCACCGCGACGCTGTCCAGCCCGGCTTGCGCCTGCGACTGCCAGTGGCGCTGGCGCAGCCCGGCTGCCACCTGGCGCAGGCTGGCTTCGTCGGTTTCGCCGCGCCAGAAGGCCTCCTGGGCGAACTTCAGTTCGCGCTGCGCGCCGATGCGGGGAAAGCCCGGAATATGGGTGCGTGCCATGCAATGCTCCGTATGTGAGAGGTGACGATGGCGCCCAGTTTGGAATCCAGAGTAAAATGAATCAAGCGATAAGATTTAATCAACGTATGAATCAGTTTCATATCAATCCGGCCAGACGCTGTCCGGCGCAACGCAGGAGTCGGCCGTGATCGAGGTCAGGCACCTGCGCTCCCTGGTGGCGATCGCCGAGTCAGGCAAGCTGGCCTCGGCCGCCGAGCGCGTGCATGTGAGCCAGTCGGCGCTGTCCCACCAGATCAAGGGCATTGAGGCGCACTACGGCCTGCCGCTGTTCGACCGTACCCGCCAGGGCCTGCGCTTTACCCCGGCCGGCGAACGGCTGCTGGCGCTGGCGCGCGAGACGCTTGCCGCCATCAGCACGGCCGAACGCGATCTCGCCCGGCTCAAAGGCGATACGCGCGGGGAGTTGCGCATCGTGCTGGAATGCCATACCTGCTTCGACTGGCTGATGCCCGTGATGGACGAATTCCGCCGGCGCTGGCCGGAAGTGGAGGTGGACCTGGTGGCGGGTTTCCACGCCGATCCGCTGGCCTTGCTGGCCGAGGGACGCACCGACATGGTCATCGGCTCGCTGCCGCCGGCCAAGCGCGGACTGGCGGTGGCGCCGCTGTTTCGCTTCGAGATTCTGGCGGTGATCGCCAACGAGCACCGGCTGCGCAACAAGCGCCGGATCGAGGCGGCCGACCTGGCCGGCGAAACCCTGATCACCTACCCGGTGCCGGAGCAGCGCATCGACCTGATCCGCGAAGTGCTGGAGCCCGCCGGCATCAAGCTGCAGCGGCGCACTGCCGAGCTGACGGTGGCGGTGCTGCAACTCGTGGCCAGCCGCCGCGGCGTGGCCGCGCTGCCCAACTGGGGCGTGAAGAACTACATCGACCACGACTATGTGCTGGCCAAGCGGATTGGCGCCAAGGGTTTGTGGAGCGAACTGTATGCGACCACGCCGGCCGCGCTGGCGGAGCGGCCCTATGTGCGCGATTTTGTGTCTATCGTGCGCGATACCTGTGCCGCCGAGCTGGACGGGATCGAACTGCTGCCGGAGCTTGCATAGCGAGGACAGCAACGCCCGCAGCCGCTATCGCCGCTATTGCACCAGTTGCCCGCTGCGCTCCGCCACGCCGATGCGTGCCTCGGTGCCCGCATTGAACTGCAGGAAATCCGCTTCGATGCCATCGCTGAAGATCACGCCGGACTCGGGCATCAGCGAGCGCAGCACGATCTGCTGGCCGCGCGGGATGTCGCCATACACCAGGGTGGCATCGGTGGCGCGGCTGGGAAAGGGCTCGCGCACGGCGAATACCAGCCGGTCGGTATCCCACGGCAAGGCCTGATACGGCGCGTCCGCCTGCGCGATGGCGCGCGCGCCGGTGACGATGCTCTTGAGCCAGGCCGTAGAGCCGAGCCCGGTCGAGACAATGACCCCGCTCGACGATTGCACCTCGCACTGCGTGCCGAGCCGGACCTCATAGCGCGCCGAGGTGTGGCTGCGCGGGCCGATAAAGAAGTCGTTGACCGCGTACAGCACCTGCTGGTCCGACAACTCGGCGCGCGCCATGGTGACTGGCCGGGCAGGGCGGCGATCCTGCATCGCCTCGGCCAGCACCCGCGCGAGGTCGCCAGCCTGGAACGGCAACAACACGCCGTCATGGCGCGCCGGGTCGGGATTCACGCCGAGAAGCGGCTGGCCGTTGAGGTACTTCATGGTGTTGGCGACCAGGCCGTCCTGGCCCAGCGCCACGACGATGTCGTCCGGGCCGAACAGGAAATTAGGCAGGAACTGGCGGTCCACCACCTGCCTGCGCAGGTAGCGCGACAGCACGGCGGCGACCTGCTCGCGCGCGGCCAGGTAGGTGTCGTGCTCGCGCTGGTAATCGCTGATGTCCGCGCCCAGGTGCTCCAGGTAGAAGCGTGCCTGCGCCAGCGAATGGTAGCGCGCCAGCAGTTCTTCCAGCCGCGTCTTGCGCGTCACCAGCACTACCTTGCGATCGGCGGCTGTGCCCATGAGTCTTGCTCCCTTTGTCCCGTATGGTCTCAGCCCCGGCCCTTGGCCTGCGGCGCCAGCAGCGACTGCAGCAGCTCCGGCGACATGTTCAGCTGCCCGATCCGCTCCGCCTTGTCGGCAATGCCGCCAAAGGCCTGCGCGATCAACTGGCCGGGGGCCATGCCCGATGCGGCCAGCGCCTGCACGATGCGCGCGTCTGCGCCCTGCAGCGCCTGCATCACGGCGCCAAGGCGGTGTGCCTCGGCCTCGGCGGTGGTGCGGGTGTTATCGGCCTCCAGGCCCACGAATTCCTTGCGGCGCGCTTCCAGCGCGATCTGTGCTTCCATGCCGCTGGCTTCGAGTTCGGCCTGCTTCTTCTGCACCGCGGCTTCGGCTTCCATCTGCGTCTCGCGGATGGTGCGCTGCTTGAGTTCCACGGCGACTTCAGTGTCGAGTTCGCTTTCCTTGATGGCGCGTTCGTTTTCCACCGCGGCGTTACGGCGCGCGTAGATGGCGTCGTCGGCGGCTTTCAGGATTTGTTCGCGGACTTCGGCTTCCAGGGCGCGCGCGGTTTCCGCGCGTGGCTTGACGGCCACCATCGAGAACGAGAGGATTTCCAGCCCTAACGCGAGCACGTCCGGCTGGCTCTTGAGCGCGCCTTCGACCTGGCGCGCCATGCGGTCCGAGGCCTGCAGGGCGGAGCGCAGCGTTTCCGCGCTCACGGCCTGCTGCACCAGCACTTCCACCACGCCTTCGACGCGGGTGCGCAAGTTCTGCGGATCCTCGGAAATGTAGTTGCGGCCATCCGGCTTGAGCGCGAAATTGAGCATGGCGGCTGTCTTGCGCGGCTCGGCGATGCGATAGGAGAGATTGCCCTGCACCGTGACGGACTGGAAGTCGGTGGTGATCAGCTCGAAGATGTAGGGCAGGATCTGGCTGCCCACCGGCACCGCCACCAGCGAGGTGGTGGGCGCGTAGTAGTAGAACGACTGGCCGCTGCCTTCGCGGACGATCTTGCCGCTCTTCATCTGCATCAGGTAGGTGGTGGGATCTGCCTTGATGAATCGGATGCCGAACATGGTGGTCCTTTCGCGTGGTGTCTTTGGTTGCCCGCATTTGGCGGCAGGCATTAAGTGTGTCTGTGCCACTAATATAAGTGGGACTGTGACACTTGTCAACTTATAATCCGGCCTGAACAGCCTGCCGCAAGGAGCGCACAGCCCTATGATGAAGCCCGCCGCGCCCGCCTTCGGGCGCCCGCTGACCACCGTGGACGTGGTCATCCTTACCATCCGTGCCGGAGCCTTGCAGGTGCTGCTCGTGCAGCGCCCGCGGCAGCCAGGCGAGCCTTTTCCCGGGCAATGGGCCCTGCCGGGCGGATTCGTGGACATCGAACGGGATCAGGATCTGCAGGGGTGCGCGCTGCGCAAGCTGGCGGAGAAGACCGGAGTGGATAGCCCGTACCTGGAACAGGTGGGCAGCTGGGGCAGCGCCACGCGCGATCCGCGCGGCTGGTCCACCACCCATGTGTACATGGCCTTGCTGGCCGATGCCACCCTGGCCCCGCAGAAGGGCGGCAATGCCGCCGACCTGCGCTGGGCGCCGGTGGAGGGCGATGGCGTGTCCGTGCCGCTGGCCTTCGATCATGCCGACCTCCTGGGCGCGGCGCTTGGGCGCGTGCGCGGCAAGACCGAATACACCTCGCTGCCCGCGCACCTGTTGCCGCCGGACTTTACGCTTGGCGAGCTGCAGCACGTCTATGAACTCGTGCTGGGCCGGCCGCTGGAGAAAAAAGCCTTCCGCACCCGCATGCTGGCGGCGGGCCTGCTGGAAGAGCTCGGCACGCAGAAGGACACCGGGCGGCGCCCGGCTTCGCTCTACCGGCTGCGAGAGCAGTCCGGGCTGGTCTATTTCACGCGGAGTTTCGAGCAGCGCGAGCGCGCGTGAATGCCCGCCGGCTACGTTGGCGCCGGATCCGATCGAAGGGCGGGGGTGCCCAACACGGTATCGTCGATGGGGAAGTGCAAAATCGCCGCCAGCAGCCCGGCGGCTGCCGTGGCGCCCCATACCAGTGAATAGGAACCGGTCACGTCAAAGACGAAGCCACCTAGCCATGCACCCAGGAAAGAGCCGGCCTGATGGCTCAGGAAGCAGACGCCGAACAGCGTCCCCAGATGGCGTGTGCCGAAGATCTTCGCCACCAGCCCGCTCGTCAGCGGCACGGTCCCCAGCCAGGTCAGGCCCATCACGGCGGCGAAGATAACGACCGAGGCGGAGGTCTTCGGCACCAGCAGGAAGGCGCCGATGGCCACGCACCTGACCAGGTAGAGCCAGCCCAGCACGTACTGCTGGCGAAAGCGGCCGCCCAGCCAGCCACATGCCCAGCTTCCCAGCATATTGAACAGCCCGATCAGGGCCAGCGCCGTCGCCCCCAGTCCCATGGGCATATGGCAGAGCGTCAGATAGCCCGGCAAATGCGTGGCGATAAAGGCAAGCTGAAATCCGCAGGCGAAGAAGCCAATGGTGAGAAGGCGATAGCCGGGGTGCCGGCACGCCCTGGACAAGACTTCACGCAGGGAAAACGCCTGCGGCTCCGCCAGTGGCGCGCGGCACGCATCCCGGCGGTCCAGAAGGATCCCGAATGGCGCCACCACAAGCATCAGGAACGCGAATACGAACAGCGACGCCGATACGCCCGATGTTTCCCGCACCGCCTGCGCAAGCGGGACCATGAGGACCTGGCCGAGCGATCCGCCGGCACTCGCCAGGCCCATCGCCATGCTGCGCTTCTCGGGGGATGCCATGCGGCCAACCGCCGACAGGACGACGCCGAAGCTGGTGCAACTGATCCCGATGCCGAACAGCAGGCCGATGCCGACGACAAGCATGGCGCCCGACGGTGCCATGGCCGCGAGTGCCAGGCCGGCGGCAATGCTGACCGCGCCGGCGGCAACCACCGGCGCGGACCCGTATCGGTCTGCCGCGGCACCCGCGAACGGTTGCGCGAATCCCCACGCCAGATTGTGAAGCGCGATCGCGAACGCGATCACGGTGACCGGCATCCCGCGGTCGAACGACAGTGGCCCGATAAATAGCCCGAAGGTCTGCCGGATACCCATGACGACGCTCAGGATGAGCGCCGCCGACACAACGACGAGCGTTGCCTGGTGCGTTAAAGATGCAGCTTGCCTGCTGGTTGCCGTCAACATGGTGTTTGGCCCTCCTCGTGCCGCCAATACTGGCAGCGGAGGGGCGATGCGGCAAAGGAAAAGATCTTGACGACAGGTGAGGGAAATTCACCTGTGCTATCGCGGATCGATGCGCGATGCGCCGGCTTTGCCAGTGGCTTTGCTATGGAATTGAAACGGCGGCCGAGGCGCTGTCCTCGAAGGCCTCGGCTTCGCTCAGCAGCCACTGCCTGAAGCCGGAGAGGTCGGGCCGGTGATCCGCGCCCGCCGCACTTACCAGCCAGTAGGCGGTCTGGGCGCAGATCACTTCGGGCCCGATTTCGACCAGCGCCCCGCTGGCGAGATCGCTGTCGACCAGCGGCCGCCTGCCCAGCGCGACGCCAAGGCCCGCGCTAGCCGCTTCGAAGGCCAGCTGGATCGTATCGAAGCGCAAACCGCCGGATGACGCGATCCCGGCAATGTGCGCGGCATCCAGCCAGGCCTGCCAGTCTTCGCTCGCGGGGTTGACGTGGATCAGCGTCGCGCGCCGAAGGTCCATGGTGCCGTTTGCATCGAGCAAGCTGTCGCGATAGGCCGGGCTGCATACCGGGACCAGTTGCTCGCCGAACAGCCGGGTCCAGCAAGTGCCCGCGGTGGGGGCCCGGCTCATCCGGATAGCGAAATCGAACCCGTCGGCGGGAAAACCGACCAGCCGCTGCGAGGTGTCGACGGTGACATTGATATCCGGCCACCGCGCGCGAAAGCCATGCAGGCGCGGCAACAGCCAACGCGATGCCAGGGTGGGCGCGCAGCTCACAGCGATCGTGCGGTTTTCCCGTTGGTTGGGCAGGCGCTGTGTCCCGGTTTCGAGCAGGGAGAATGCCTTGGACACGTAGGTCAGGTAGTCCGCGCCCGCCGGCGTCAGGGACAGCCCGCGGGGCTCGCGGATAAAGAGCTCGACGCCGAGCGACTGCTCCAGTCCGACGATCCCGTGGCTCACCGCGCTTGGCGTGACGCTCAACTCCGCGGCAGCGAGCTTGAAGCTCTGGTGGCGCCCGGCGGCTTCAAATAAGCGAAGGGATGAGAGCGGTGGCAAACGACGTGGCATGACGCATTCCGAACGACCGGCTGGCACGGTATCCGCCGCGATGTGGAGGCACCGCGGCGCTGGAGACGGCGCCCGGCGCGGGCGTCACCGAGCCGCGCGCTGACCATTTCCGGCATCGGCGGCTCAGATGCATTCTAGCGAAGATTCCATGGCGGCCGGCTGCGCCGCCGGTACGGCGCGTTTTGCCGGCGCGGGGACATCCGGCACTTCCAGCACTTCCAGCACGTCGAGCACATCGGCGCCGTTTTCCAGCCGCTTGACGAACAGATCCAGCAGGTTCGCATCGCCGGCGGCGACCGACAGCGTGAGCTGGTGGGGCGCCGCCGCGTGGCCGAAGCGCATGTCGAGCAGGCGCAGCCCGGTGCGGCGGGCGTTGGCGAGCGTCCATTCGATGGCGCTGAAAAGGTCGCTGCGTTCGAGTTGCACTGCGAGGTTCAGGGTAGGCATGGCGTCGGCACCGGTGGGGGAGGCGGGTGTGAAGTTCATGCGGTAAATTTACCAGCGGGGCCCCAGAATGAGCTTCTTTATTGTCTTCGGTTTTGTGCAATTTGGAGATGGATTATCTATCTATGATAGATTGAGTAGTAACTTCATCTCTTATAGTGGCAAAAACCATGGCAACCACCCCGAAGCTCGATGAAACGGACCGGCGCATCCTGCGCGCGTTGCGGCGCGATGGCCGGCTCTCCAATCTCAAGCTGGCCGAGCAGGTCGGCTTGTCGCCCACGCCCTGCTGGAACCGCGTGCGTGCCCTGGAGGAAAGCGGGGTGATCGAGGGCTATGCGGCGCTGCTGAACCAGAAGGCGCTCGGCTTGCCCGATACCGTGCTGATCGAAGTCACGCTGGACCGGCACGATGACGACATGCTGGATCGCTTCGGCGAAGCGCTGGCCGAACTGCCGGAAGTGATGGAAGCCTACCTGCTGACCGGCGAATACGATTACCTGATCAAGGTGGCGGTGGCGGGCACCGAAGGCTACGAGGAGTTCCTGCGCCACAAGCTCTACAAGCTGCCGGGTTTGCGGCACAGCCATTCCACCTTTGTGCTGCGTTGCATGAAGCGGGAGCCGTCGGTCGCGCCTTGAGAGTGCTTCAGGCGTCAGGCTGGTTCCAGGTATCGGTGGACATCATGGCTGCCAGCGGGCGCCCCTGCCGCCAGCCTTCCACTTCCAGCATCGGCGCGGGATAAAAGGCCTGCACCGGCCCCAGGCAAAGAATGGCGATAGGCTGCGCGCCCGGCGGCAGTTTCAGCAGCGTGGCTAGCGCGTCCGGCGCGAACATCGAAACCCAGCCCAGCCCGAGATTCTCCACGCGCGCCGCCAGCCAGAGGTTTTCAATGGCGCAGGCGGCGGAGCATAGCGCCATCTCGCGCGGCATGGTGCGCCGGCCAAACACGGTGCCGTCGTCGGGCGCCAGCGCGACCACCAATAGCTCGGCGCATTCGCGCACGCCTTCCACTTTCAGGCGCAGGAACTCGCTGTCACGCTCACCCAGCGCCTTCGCCGTGTTCTGCCGTTCGGTCTCGACCAGGGCGGCAAGTTCCCCGCGCAGGGCGGGATTGGCGATACGGATGAAGCGCCACGGCTGCATCAGGCCAACCGAGGGGGCGCTATGCGCGGCATGCAGGAGGCGCAGCAAGACGGCCTCGTCGACCGAAGCCCCCGCAATGAAGTGCCGCATGTCGCGGCGCGAGGCGATGAGGCGGTAGAAGCTCTGCTGCTCATCAGGTGAGAAAACGGCGGGAGGGCAGTTGGCTATGGTCGCGGGCATTGCGTGAGGGACGCCAAAGCCGGCATTGTAATCCTGTGCGGAGGCGGGCAAGCCGAGAGGGCGAGCCTGAAGATCGCCGATGTTGTTCGCACGAATAAGCGGTCAGGGCACAGGCTTGGACATCTCCGCGGGCGCGCTCGCCATTAACCCAGCCATGGATTCGCGACGGTCAGGCCAACGCCTTCGAAGTCCTTTGCGTTGCGCGTGGCAAGTACGGCGCCATGACGAGAGCAAATTGCCGCAATCTGGGCATCTGCCATGCTGATGGGGGGCCGGCTTGAGCCCGCAGAGCCATTCGGGCACCTGCTAATGCCCGGACAGTGCAGGCAGCGAGTCCGCGTGTGTCGCCAAAGGCAGGCCGGTCTCCTTGTCAGCTGCAATCGCCGCGAACCCCTGCGCCAGGTCCGCCAGCAGGTCGTCGATCGCCTCCAGCCCGATATGCAAGCGGATCACCTGCCCGCGCGCCGACCAGTCGGTGACGCTGCGCGCGGCGCGCATGTCGGCGATCACCGCAAGGCTCTCGAAGCCGCCCCAGGAGGCGCCGATGCCGAACAGTGCAAGGCTCTCGATAAAGCGCTCGGCGGCATCCGGCGCGGCATTGCGCAGGGAGAACGACAGCAGGCCGTTGGTGCCGTGGCAATCACGGCGCCACAGCGCGTGTCCAGGGTCGCCGGGCAGGGCGGGGCAGAACACTTCGGCGACTTCGGGGCGGGTGCGCAGCCAGTGCGCCACCGCCAGGGCGCCGCGTTCGTGCTGGGACAGGCGGGCGCCCAGCGAGCGCATGCCCCGCTGCACCAGATAGGCGTCGTCCGGGCTGACTGCGATGCCGAAGGCGTCGGCCAGCGCGGCCAACGCGGGCCAGGCGGCCTCGGTCGTGCAGACCGTGCCCATCATGACGTCCGAATGCCCGGACAGGTATTTGGTCGCGGCCATCAGGGAGATATCGGCGCCGAGCGCAAGCGGTTGGTACAGCAGGCCGGAGCCCCAGGTGTTGTCGGCTGCCACCAGCGCGCCATGACGATGCGCCATGCCGGCGATGGCCGGCAGGTCGCACATCTCGTAGGCCAGAGAGCCGGGTGTTTCCACGTACACGAGACGGGTTTCGGGCCGCAGCCTGGCTTGCAGGTCATGGCCGTCGGCGGCATAGAAGCTGGTGGCAATCCCGTGCTGCGCGAGAAAGCCTTCGGCGAGCTTGCGCACCGGCTCGTAGACGCAATCGGGCAGCAGCACATGCTGGCCGGGGCGCAGATAGGCCAGCAGCGTCATTGCCGCCGCCGCCAGCCCGCTGGGAAAGAGCCGCGTACGGTAGCCGCCTTCCAGCTCAGTGACCATGTCTTCCAGTGCGAACGCGGTGGGGTTGCCGCGCGCGCCATAAGTGAAGAGGCGCTCGCTGCCGCGCCGCGCCCGCATCTCGCGCATCTGCGCCACCGAGTCGAACAGCACCGTGCTGGCGCGCACCACGGGCGGGTTGACCGGCCGGCCGCCGTCCACGGAGGCGGTTCGGCCGGCGTGGGCGAGATGGGTAAGTATGCTGTGTTTTTTCATGGCCTGGCCTGGTAGGACGCCGCGCCGGGGTGGCACGGCGGTGATGACGGCTGGTGCTGGTCTTTTGTACTTTGTCATTGCCTGTGCAGGCGGCTGCAAGAGCCATGCCGCCCGTTTCGAATCCAGGCTGATCAGTCCACGCGGGCGCCGGAGAGCTTGACGATGTGCGACCAGCGCGCGATGTCGCTCTTGAGCTGCGCGGCGAATGCGTCCGGCTTGCTGGCTACCACGTCGCTGCCCCCCTCGTTGATCAGCTTCACCACTTCGGGCATCTGCAGCACCTGCGCGATGGCGCGGTTCAGGTAGGCGACACGCTCGGGCGAAGTCCCGGCCGGCGCGAACACGCCGTACCAGTCTTCAAAGCGGGCATTGCGATAGCCGAGTTCCTCAAGCGTCGGGATCTTGGCGAATACGCCCAGGCGGCGTGGACTGGTGACCGCCAGCGCACGCATGCGTCCACTCTGGATAAAGCTCGCCACCGAGGAGGTGGAAGTGATCAGCACATTCACCTGCCCGCCCAGCAGGTCGTTGATGGCGGGGCCGGCACCCTTGTAGGGCACATGCTGCAGGGCCACGCCGCTGTCCTTGTCCAGCACCACGCCAACCAGGTGCGAGAGAGTGCCGTTGCCGGGCGTGGCAAAGGTGATCTTCTGCGGCTGCGCCTTGGCCTGGGCGGCCAGTTCGGCAAACGTCTGCCACGGCGCATTGGCTGCCACCACGATGGCCAGCGGCGCCGCGTTGATCTGCGTGACCGGCGTGAAATTCTTGACCGGGTCGAAGCCGGGGGCGCTGTACAGCGTCGGATTGACGGCCATCACCGACACCTGCGAGGTCAGCAAGGTATAGCCGTCGGGTTTGGATTCGGCCACGAAGCGCGTGCCGATATTGCCGCCGGCGCCGCCGCGGTTGTCTGTGACTGCGGTCTGCCCGAGCACTTCGGTGAGTCGCGTGGTGACGATGCGGGTGACGGCATCGTTGCCGCCGCCGGCCGGAAACGGCGAGACAAAGCGCAGCGGCTGCGACGGGAAACCGCCGACCGGCGCCAGCGGCTGTGCAGTGGCGGACGTGGCCGTCGTGATGGCGAGGACTGCGACGGTGGCGAAAGTGCCGGCCAGTACCTGCTTGATGCGTGACATGAAGAACCCCTGTGTATGTAGAGAGATGCCAGAGCGAAGGGGGGCCGGGCGGGCTTCTGCGGCCCTCTTGCCCCTGTGTTCCCGGAGTGCCGGGACGTCCCCTTGGCGCTGCACCGTCGAGCCGTGTGGGAATCAGAGCCAGGCGACTCGCCTTGCCGTCCGCGCGCGTCGCCCCGCACGCGTGCGGGCGGGTGCTGGCTGCGCGAAGGGCTCGGTCGCTGTTGGCGGGTCATGTTGCGTAACGATCCTGGGCTGGCCGGATCAGGCGAATCGGAAAGTGGCCAGTTCCTGCGCGTCAAGCTGGCCGATCAGGTTGGTCTCCCACGCCAGGTAGCGGCGCGCGGCCTCTTTGTTGCCGTCGTGGCGGTCGTGCACGAAGAACAGGAAATCGATGCAGCGCGCATCTGGCAGGCTGTTCGCCTCGTCCCCCGTGGCGAGCGTATTTCCCGCGGCCTGCCAGGCATCCACGCCACCAGCCAGCAGGCGGACATCGCGGTAGCCGAGCACCGCCAGTTCGCCGGCAGCCAGCCCGGCCAGTCCCGGCTGGCCTTCGTCGCCGATCAGCACCAGCGGCGTGTCGCGTGGCACACCGGCCAGGTCGCGGGCAAAGACCGGGCGGATCGACCAGCGGCTGCCGGGCACGTGGCCGGCGCGATACGCCATGCTGGCGCGCACATCGAGCGCCAGCCACTGTTGCCCGGCCAGATCCGCGGCCAGCGCGGAGGCATCGACGCGGCGCAGGGGGCGAGCCGGCGCCTGCGGACCGGCGGGGGCGGCCCC